>JANNGY010000307.1:0-9394 GCA_031404095.1 Betaproteobacteria bacterium
GTCCGAGACCGCGATGGTGGCCCGCTGGTTGCGCGCGCCGGCTTCATGCACCGCCTGGGCGATGATGCGTTGCACATCATCGACCGTCAGGAAATCGCTGGCCGCCACCGGCGGAACGCAGCTGCCGCTGCAAACCGGCGCAGCGTTGCCGTCGCCGCCACCGCCGCAGGAATTCATCAGCAGTGCGCCGGTGAGGACCATGCACGAAAAAACTAGAGCCCGCGAAAGGGACAATGGCGGCCCTTTCGCCAGCAACAGCTTGATCATTTCTTCGCCCCGCCGCCTGTTGCGTCCGGCGCCGCCTGTGTGACTTTGGGCAGATTTCCACCAGGAACGATGGCCGGCACGCCAGCCTTGTGGCTGCCGGTGTGAAAGCCGTGGCAGGTCTCGCAGGTGCCGCGTGCCTTGTCGCGCGATGGCTGGTTGCCGCCGTGGCACTCGCGGCAGTTCTTCAGGTCGGGAATGGCGATGTCGGCGCTGGTCTTGGAGTTCGCGACCTGATGGCACTTTGCGCACTCAAAGGTCTCGTGCTGGCTGTGCGGAAAGCGCGATTTTGGCAGCCAGTGCTGTGTCACGGCGACCGGCGCCACGGTCCATGAGGCGGGTCGACTGTCGGCAGCCGGGGCGGCAACTAAGGTGGCGACTGCAGTGGCGATCGTGGTTGCATTGGTGTCGGAAACAACCGGCGTGATCTGGTGGCACAGGAAGCACACGCGCACCTCGAACAGGTCGTGGGCGATGCGGTCTGCCTTGTCTGCGGCCCACGTCAATGCTGCCTGGCGTTTGGTCTCGGCGAGCCGTTCCCCGGGCCGGCGGATATTGGCTTCGACCACCACGTCGATCGGCGTGTCGGCGAGTGCGGCCTGCGCGTAGAACTCATTGAGGGTGGCCAACACGTCGCCGACTTTGCCATGCGGGACCTGGCGCGTGGTGACCTTGGGCTCGAATTCGAGCGAATGGCATCGCTGACAGTGGTCCTTCATCGTCACCGGCTTGAAGCGGATGCCGGCTTCATCGCGCAGGTGGCAGTTCGAGCATTCCAGGGTGACCGTGCCGTCCGGGCTGCGTACGCCTTTCTTGTCCAGATGGGTCTTGTGCGGAAATTTGAGCCCGGAATTTTCTCTCGGCGCGGCTTTGCCCTCCTGCGGGACCCGCACGATCGCGGCGTCGCCGCGTCGGCCCGGCTGCAATATCGACAGCATGAAAGCCGGATGATCCTTGCTGAAATCCGAAATATCCGGGAGACCGGACTTCGCGTGCCGGGTTTTCAGGTCACGATGACAATCGGTGCAAAGCGTCGCATCGGTGCGAACCAGGCCGTTGGGCCCCTTGTGGTCGCGATGGCAGGACGCGCAGCGGGTATCCGGGAACACGGCGGCGTGGACCGCCTTGGCCTCGGGCGTCCTGAGCGGAAAATGCCAGCCGATCGTCTTGTGGCAATCCTCGCAGGCCTGGTTCATCACCTGAACAAAAGGTTGCTGATGGCATTTGCCGCAATCGCGTCCGAAGCCCGCGTGCGCGCTGGCCAGCGGGCCGACGTCCCACGACGCATCCGGGGTAATGTCGGCCTTCAGGTTCTCAATTCTTTCCGGACTCTTGTCGGGACTGGTGGCGTGCATCACCGGCCAGGCGATGAACGCGAGCAGGACCATGGTTGCCGCGACCCAGCTGAACAGGCGCCGCGACAGCCAAGTGTTTTTGAGACCGGCCCGCACTTTGCTGCGAACCTCTTCGACCCCTTCGCGCAGCGGCTCGATCAGTTCCAGACTCAGGGCCAGGTCGACGTCCGGCTGGGCCGGCAGCACGATGATTTCATACGGGCCGATCAGGATGCGCTGCCCGGCCTGCAATTTGCCGGCACGGTTGAGGCTGCCGTCAACGCTGATCACGCCGGCATCGGCCTCAATGTAATTGGACCCGTCGGTGCCATGGCGAATCTGCGCGTGGTGCAATGCCACCCGCGGGTCGGGCAGGAACAGTTTGCAATCGGTGCCGCGGCCGATGCGCAAGGCATCCGCCACGATTTGCTGCTCGCTGCGCGCCGCCTGGCCTTTTTTGTTACGGGTCTGGGTAACGAGCAGGATTTTCATTGCATCGCCTACCAGTAAAAGAACACGGCGATGATGTGGGCGGTGAGCGCGGCCAGCAACGCCAGCGTCAGCGGCACATGGAGGTACAGCCAGAAATTGAGGATTGCCTGGTAACGGATGTCGATGCGCGCCCGCTCCACCAGTTTTTGCTTGCGCAACATCAATGCGTACAGATCCTTGTTGGCGCGCGCTTCATCGCCCTTGAACTGCCGCACCGCCGCCTGGATATCGGTCACGGCACGCGCCGTCGGGCAGTGACGAACGCGGCCGGTCAATTGCGCGAGCACGCCGCCGCCGATGCGCGTGCCTTCGACCGAATCCTGGATCACGCGATTGATGTTGTCGGGCATGCCCACGGCCAACCGGCGCGCGTCCCGATCGATGTCGGCAATCTTGAGGATGATGCTGTCAAGCGTGTCGTCGCCGAGGTTTGCCGTCATCAGTGGCGGCACGCGAAGGTAGGCGTAGAGCCCGTAGAATCCGGAAAAAATCACCAGCAGCATCAGCACATAGGCCAGTGTGTGCACGTTCCAGCCGACCTGGAAACCGCTATGAAGCGTGGCGATGACGATGAGCGCGGTGCCGAGATAAACGTGACCCGACAGCCAGCCCTGGATATTGCCGCTGGAACCGCGATACTGGCGTTTGCGAATGCCGAACCACATCAGCCACAGGATCAGCAGCGCGCCGACAGTGCCGAGCGCGTAACCCATTGGCGATCCACCGTAGCGGCCGACCGGGGTCGAATATACCGCGTAGGCAACGATGGCAATGATGGCGACGAAGGCCGCGAGTTTCAGGTAACGGTAGTGTTTGTATTCGAGAATGGTGCGGTGACGCATGGTCGCGCGAATCCCCTTGGTCTCACGCTGCCGGTCGCCCCCGCGCGGCGAACCCGAAAAGCGCGCAATGAATCAACTTCGTTGCATGCCCGACTTAACTCGCACCCGGCGGCTGTGCCGGTCTTCCCCTGTTTCTGCCCGCGATGAATGCATTCCGGGCGTTGGCAACAGTGCGCAGTCTAACCGGTTTCATTCCAGCGAAAAAGACCCGCGAACGAGGGATGTTGACGGCGCGCAAGGGCGCCTCGCTGCCGCACGTTATAATTTTGCCTGCCAAACTTCGACCGATTGGAAACAAGTCCCGTGATTGCCTTTATCGTGTTTGCGTGCCTGATGTTGCTGGCTGCGCTGTGCTTTGTGCTGGTGCCGCTGGCGCGCGCGCCGTCGTCTTCCGGTCCAGTCGGGACGGCGCGGTTGTCCGATGCGCTCAGCAATGTGACCGTGTTCCGTTCCCAGAAGCGCGAAATCGAGGAGGACTTTGCGCGCGGTGCCATTAGCGGCGCGGAGCGCGACGCCGCGCTGAATGAGCTTTCACAACGCCTCGTGGACGAAGTGCCCGGGGAGGGTGCCGCCGCGCGCGGTCCGGCGCAGTTGGCGCTGAATCGTCCATGGCTCTTGATGGGCACGCTGGGTGTGGTGATTCCCGCGGCGGCGTTCATGTTCTATGCCGTGCTTGGCTCGCCGCAGGCGATGCGCGAGGGAGGCCCTGTGGCGGCCACGGGCCCGGCGGACATGGCGTCGCATCCGGGAGGCACCGCGGCACAGGGCGGTGAGGCGCCGATGTCGGACAAGCAGATTGTCGCCATGGTCGACACGCTCGCGCAAAAGATGGCGCAAAACCCGGACGATCCCAAGGGCTGGATTCTGCTGGCCCGCTCGCAGGCTGCGCTCGGACGCTATCCGGAATCGGTGGCGGCATATGAACGCGCCGCGAAATTGCTGCCGGCCGACGCACAATTGTTTGCCGACTATGCGGACGTGGTGGTGATGTCGCAGCAAGGCCGCTTCGAGGGCAAACCGATGGCGCTGATCCAGAAATCGCTGAAACTGGACGGCAATAACCTGAAGGCGCTGGCGCTGGCCGGCACGGCGGAATTGCGCCTCGGCAATCGCGAGGCTTCGCTCAAATATTGGGAAAAACTGAAGACACTGGTGGCCAAGGACTCGGACGACTCGCGCCAGGTCGATGCCATCATCGCCGAAGTCAAGACCGGCAAGCCGCCGGCCGGAACGGGAGCGGCAGCCAACCCGGAACAAGATGCGATTCCTGTCAGGCCGGCAACTAGCGCGCCGCCGGCGGCCCCTGCCATTGCAGCAAGTGCGCCCACCGCGGCTTCGGCCCCGGCGGCCGCCGCGAAGCCGGGCCTTAGCGTTACTGGACAAGTAATCCTCGCGGCGGACATGATCGCGAAGCTCACCCCCACCGACACGCTCTATATCTTCGCCCGCGCCAAGGAGGGACCGCGCATGCCGCTGGCGGCGCTGCGCGTAGCAGCGCCCAAGGCGGGCGACTTCCCGAAGCCCTTTGAGCTGACCGACGCCATGGCCATGTCTCCCGGGCTCAATCTGTCGTCGTTTCCCGAGGTGGTCATCGAAGCGCGCATTTCCCGGTCCGGCAACGCGCAATTGCAGCCCGGCGACCTGACCGGCGTAAGTGATCCCGTCAAGCCCGGCGCGCGCGCGGTCAAGGTCAACATTACCCGGGTCGTGCCTTGACCCTTGGTACCCTTGCCGCCACCGGCCTGACGCTGAGTCGCGGGCCGCGCCGCCTGTTCTCGGGGCTCTCATTCACGCTGCAGGCCGGCGAAGCACTGGTTTTGCGTGGCGCCAATGGCTGCGGCAAGACCACGCTGTTGCGGGTGCTGGCCGGCTTGACGGTGGCCGATGCCGGCGAACTTCACTGGAATGACCAGCGCTGGACCGCGCTCTGCGCGAGCCAGCGTGCGGCCTCGCTGTATCTGGGGCACACCAACGCATTGAAGGACGAATTGTCGGCGGCGGAGAATCTCGCCGAGTCGCTGGCTTTCGACGGCGTTGAAGTCAGCGACCGCCGGCAGCGCCAGAGCCTGGACGACATGGGCCTGGCCGAGCGGCACCATTTGCCGGCGCGCCGGCTGTCGCAGGGTCAGAAGCGCCGCGTCGGGCTGGCACGGCTGGCGCTTGCCCGAAAGTCACTATGGCTGCTCGATGAGCCGACCAACGCGCTCGATTCGGAAGGCGTCGCGCTGTTCTCGGGCGTGGTGGGCGCACACCTGCGAGAGGGCGGCATGGCCTGTATCGCCAGCCACCTGCCACTGAGCATTGACGCGCCGGTGCGTGAACTGGTGCTCGGGGAAGTCCCGGCATGACTGTTGCAGCCATGGCGGTGACGGCGCCCGAACGCGGTGTATGGCTGGCGGCCGGGCGCGATCTTCGCCTCGGCTTGCGATCGCGTGCGGAACTGGTCCAGGCGCTGATGTTCCTGGTCATCGTCGTCAGCTTGTTCCCGCTGGCGGTGGGCCCCGAATCGGCATTGCTGAAACGCATCGCGCCCGGCGTGGTGTGGGTGGCGGCGCTGTTGTCGGTGTTGCTGACGCTGCCGCGCCTGTTTGCGGCCGACTATGCCGACGGCACGCTTGAACAGCTGGTGATGTCTCCCTATCCCTTGCCGCTGATCGCTGCGGGTAAAATGTTGGCGCACTGGCTGATGAGCGGCTTGCCGCTGGCATTGATTGCGCCGCTGCTGGGCCTTCAGTTTGGCCTGGAAGGCAACGAACTTATGGTGCTGGTCGCCAGTCTGATGCTGGGAACGCCGATCCTGTCGATGATCGGCGCCATCGGCGCGGCACTGACGCTGGGGGTTCGCGGCGGTTCGATCCTGATGGCGCTGCTGGTGTTACCGTTGTACGTGCCGGTGCTGATTTTTGGCGCCGGCGCGGTCGAGCAGGCGATGACGTCCATCGACTATTCGGCCAACCTGTCATTGCTTGGCGCGGGCTTGCTGTTCGGTGCGCTGGCGGTGCCATTTGCGGTGGCTGCCGCGCTGAGAATCTCGCTGGATTGACCGACTCGATTGCCGTTATCCGATGAACCTGTACAAATATTCCTCCCCTGTTTCCTTTTATCCCCTTGCCGGGAAGATGTGGCCCATTTTTGCACTGCTGGCCGCGGCCTTGTGCATCGCCGGTCTCTACATCGGCCTGATCCTGGCGCCCACCGACTTCCAGCAGGGTGAAGTCTACCGAATCATTTTCATTCACGTGCCGGCCGCCTGGATGGGCATGTTCATCTACCTGGTGATGGCCGGCTACGGCGTGCTGGCGCTGACGCTCAATACCCGGCTGTCGGCGATGATGATGGAGGCGCTGGCGCCGACCGGCGCGATGTTCACCGCGCTGGCCCTGTGGACCGGCGCACTTTGGGGCAAGCCCACCTGGGGTACATACTGGGTGTGGGATGCGCGCATGACCTCGACGTTGATCCTGCTGTTCCTGTATGTCGGCTATATCGCGCTGACAACCGCCATTGAGGACCGGCGGCGCGCCGACAAGGCCGGCGCACTGCTGGCGATTGTCGGCTCGGTCAATATCCCGATCATTTATTTTTCCGTGAAGTGGTGGAATTCGCTGCACCAGGGCTCATCGGTCTCGCCGACGATGGCGCCAAAGATGGCCTCCATCATGCTGACCGGCATGCTGGTGATGACCATCGCCTGCTGGATGTATTCGATCGCGGTGGCGCTGGTGCGGGTTCGCGCCATCATTGTCGAGCGTGAACAGGGCTCGGCCTGGCTGGAAGGAAAACAGGCATGAACTGGGCAGAATTTTTCTCGATGGGCGGGCGCGCGTTTTATGTCTGGGGCTCGTTCGGCGCTTTTGCCGTCGCGGTCGCCATTGAAATCATCCTGCTGCGGGGGCGTGCGCAGCGCGCGCGCAGCGCGGCGGCGGAAACCAAAGAGGTCAGCCAATGAAGGCTCGTTACAAACGATTCATGTGGGTCGCGATGGGGCTGGCGGTGATAGCTGTTGCCACCACCCTGGTACTGCGCGCGTTCAATTCCAATCTGGTGTTCTTTTTCACGCCGAGCGAAGTGGCGCAGAAAAAGGCGCCCCAGGATCGCGCCATCCGCATGGGCGGGCTGGTGACGGCCGGCAGCCTGAAGCGCAACCCGGACGGATTGACCGTCACATTCGAAGTGACCGATACCGCGCAGGCGATTCCGGTCAGTTTCACGGGAATCCTGCCTGACCTCTTCAAGGAGGGCAAAGGTGTCGTCGCGCAGGGCAAGTTGGGCGCAGACGGCGTCTTTCGCGCCAGCGAAGTGCTGGCCAAGCACGATGAAAACTACATGCCGCCGGAAGCCGCGGAGGCATTGAAGCAGGCCGGCCATCCCATTGAGGGCAAGATGTTTGCCGGACAGAAGGAAGTCGTCACCCAGCGACCGAAATGAAGAGAGTTTTTTGAGCCACAGATGAACGCAGATGAACACAGATAGATTCGAAACTCATGGCGCCACGGATGGGTCACTGCCGCCCGCCATGATTTTTATCTGCGTTCATCTGCGTTCATCTTTGGCTATCAATCCGCTCGTTGCATAACGAAGGCATCGCCATGATCCCAGAACTCGGACACTTTTCACTCATTCTCGCGCTGTGCCTGGCGATCACGCTCGGGGTAGTACCGATGGTGGGGGCATTCCGCCAGGACGCGCGATTGATGTCGCTGGCGCGGCCGCTGGCGCAGGGCCAGTTCCTGTTTGTGGTGTTTGCATTCGGCTGTCTCATTTATTCGTTTGTGACCAGCGATTTTTCGGTGCAAAACGTCGCCAGCAATTCCAACACCAAGCTGCCGGTCTATTACCGGGTCACGGCGTCCTGGGGTTCGCATGAAGGCTCGCTTCTGCTATGGGTGCTGATGCTCACCGGTTGGACCTTTGCGGTGTCGATCTTCAGCAAGAACCTGCCGCTGGAAGTCATCTCGCGCGTTCTGTCGGTGCTGGGTCTGATCGGCGTGGGCTTCTACCTGTTCATGCTGATCACCTCGAACCCGTTTGACCGGCTGTTTCCGGCCGCCATCGAGGGGCGCGACCTGAATCCGCTGCTGCAGGACCCGGGCATGATCTATCACCCGCCGATGCTCTACATGGGTTATGTCGGCTTTTCGGTGGCGTTTGCCTTCGCGGTCGCGGCACTGATCGGCGGCAGGTTGGACGCCACCTGGGCGCGCTGGTCGCGGCCGTGGACGACTGCCGCCTGGTGCTTCCTGACCGTCGGCATTTGCCTGGGGTCCTGGTGGGCCTATTACGAATTGGGCTGGGGTGGCTGGTGGTTCTGGGACCCGGTGGAAAATGCGTCATTCATGCCGTGGATGGTGGGTACCGCATTGATTCATTCGCTGGCGGTGACGGAAAAGCGCGGTATTTTCAAGAGCTGGACCGTGCTGCTGGCGATCGTCGCCTTTTCGCTGTCATTGTTGGGCACCTTTCTGGTCCGCTCAGGTGTGCTGACGTCGGTGCACGCCTTTGCCACCGATCCGCGGCGCGGTGTATTCATACTTGCTTTCCTTGCGGTCGTGATCGGCGTCTCGCTGGCGCTGTATGCGTGGCGGGCGCCGCAACTCGGCCTGGCGCGCGTGCCGCGTGCCTTTTCGCCGACCTCGCGCGAATCGCTGTTGCTGGCCAACAATGTGCTCCTGCTGGTGGCGATGCTGGCGGTGATGCTCGGCACGCTCTACCCGCTGTTTCTCGATGCACTGAATATGGGCAAGATCTCCGTCGGCCCGCCGTATTTCGATGCGGTGTTCTATCCATTGATGGCGCCGGCCCTGTTTCTCATGGCGGTCGGGCCGATCGCGCGCTGGCGCAATTCCACGCTGCCGGATCTGGTGGCGCGCCTGAAATGGGCGTTCGGCATCGCCGTGGCGGCGGGCATCGTGATTCCGTTCCTGATGGGCAAGTGGACGCCGCTGGTCGCGTCAGGTCTGTTACTGGCCACCTGGATCATCGCAGCTTCCACCACGGCCATCGTGCACCGGTTTCAATCCACGCCGGTCAGTGGATTCGTCGGCAAGCTCACGGCCAACAGCTCCAGTTACTACGGCATGCATATTGCGCACATGGGGATTGCCGTGTTCGTCGTCGGTATCACCATGGTCAAGGGATATGAGACCGAGCGCGACGTTCGCCTGGCCCCGGGTCAAAGCGCCACCGAGCGCGGCTATGAGTTCAAATTCATCTCGGTTGGCGAAAAAGCGGGGCCGAACTATCAGGCGATCGTCGGTCGATTCGAGGTGTTTCGCGACGGCAGGCAGGTCGAAGTGATGTTTCCCGAAAAACGCACTTACGCCTCCACCGGCCAGACCATGACCGAAGCCGCGATTCACGCGGGCGCCATGTCTAGAATCGGAAAAGCGCCCATCGTATTGCCGGAGAAAGTCGAGGTGGCCATCACCCCGGAACAGATCTCGGTGAAAGGGCCGCTCGGCG
>JANNGY010000308.1:0-3219 GCA_031404095.1 Betaproteobacteria bacterium
CCGCCGACAAAAAGTATTACGAAAAAGCCAAGCACATGGGTTCCATTTTGATGCTGGAAGAATTCAACGATTAGTGTTGTCACGCCATCACCGCGGTTTACCTGCAGCCCAATGAAGTCAGCGGACGTGATTGATCCGACCACGGCGGAGTTATGCCACCCGACCCGGCGTGCCAGCCCACGTTCCTGCCACCTCTTTTTTCCGCGGCCGGGATACGGCCCCCTACGGCACGCAGGGGGCTGATTGCGAATGTATGCGTAAAATATGCATCAACGCAAAACCCGCAATCGCGAACGAGAGATGGAAAACAGTCGGCTGGAACAGGAATTTCTGCAAAGTCCGCGCGTTTACCGCTTTGGCGAATTCGTGCTGGATGTCGAACGCTACGAGCTGAGCAAAGCGGGCGCGACGATTCGCCTGCAGCCAAAGACCTTCGATGTCCTCCGCTACCTCGTCACCCATCCCGGCCGGCTGATCGACAAGGACGAGCTGTTGCGCGCGGTGTGGCCGGATGTCATCGTCACCGAGAATTCACTCACGCGCAGCATCGCGGATTTGCGCAAGGCACTCGATGACGATGCGGCGGCGCCGCGATACATCGAGACCGTTGCGCGCCGCGGCTATCGGCTGCTCGTCACACCGCAAGCAATCGACGCTGTCGTGCCGGCGGCAGACGTTCAACCGCGCCCGCGGCCGGCGGCGCAAGCGGCGCCCGCACTTGTACCGTCGGCGACCTTGAAACCTCGACCGCGGCGCACCTTCATTGTGTTTGGCGTCATTGCTGCCGTCATCGCCATCGTCATCATTGTCGCCGCGATCACCAACTTCGGCTGGCGCGGCACAGGACCACAACCTGCCGCGGGAAAGCCGGCCATTGCCGTGCTGCCCTTCGCCAATCTCTCCAGCGAGCCCGACACCCAGTACTTCGCCGACGGCGTTGCCGAGGACCTGCTCGATCTGTTCGCGCGGATGCCGGGCCTGAAGGTGGTGGCACGCACCTCGTCGTTTGCCTTTCGCGCGCAGGAACGCGATATCAAGGCCATCGGCCGCGACCTCGGGGTGGAATGGGTGCTGGAAGGCAGCGTGCGCCGCGAAGCCGGCAAGGTGCGGGTGACGGTGCAATTGATCGACGCGCGCACCGGCTATCACGCCTGGTCCGACCGCTACGAGCGACAATACACCGATCTGTTCGCGATGCAGGATGAGATTGCCCGCGCGGTGGTCGCGCAGGTGGTGCCGCATGTCAAACCCGGCATGCTGATAGCCATCGCACCACCGACCGCCAATTTCGACGCCTACCAGAGCTTCATGATTGGACGCGACTACCTCAATCGTCGTTCCCCCGACTGGCGGAAAAAAGCGCTTGTCGCGTTCGATCGCGCCATCGAACTGGACCCGGAATTTGCGCGCGCGCATGCGGGTAAAGCCATTGTCGCGGCGATGTTCGCGGGGGGCGCTGATGCGCCGGGCCCGGCATTGGCGCGCGCACGGGAAAGCGCTGACCGCGCCCTTCAACTCGATCCCAAGCTTGCCCTCGGCTTTGCCGCGCGCGGTTTTGCGCTGATGAGTGAAGGGTCCGACCTTCGTGGTGCGGAAACCGCATTTCGCCGTGCGCTGGAACTCGATCCCACTCATGGCAATGTCTATAACTGGCTGTCCAATGTGCTGTCACTACAGCACCGCCGCGAGGAAGCATCCCAACAAAACAAAAAGGGGATCGAGGCCGATCCACTGAATCCGATCCTGCTCGAAAATCGCGCGCGGCGGCTGTTCTTTCAGGGCCGGTTTGACGAGGCTCGTGCCGGTTACCTTAAGTTGCTGCAGTTACCGGCGGCCGGCGATGTCAAGTACCGCGGCCTGGTCGAACTGCACATGGCTCGCGGCGAACTGGCCGAGGCATTGCGCTATGTGCGATTGAGGGCTCGCGAGACGAACGCGCTGGATCAGGCCGCCATCTTCCGGCCCGGCTTCATTGCCTATGCGCGCCTGGGCATGCTGGACGAGGCCGAGCGGCGGTTCAAGGCAACGACCGCCGCGCCGTTTGCGGTGGGTTGGTTGTCATCAATTGAATGGTACCTGCGCATAGTCGGTCGATTACACGAACTGGCGCCGCTGGCGCGCCCGCATATCAAGGCGGCGCCCATGGCGCCGTGGCTGGAAAAAACCCTGGGCCGAGCCGCGGCCTTGCACGGCGACTGGGAACTCGGCATCGCACGGCTCGCACCGCTTTTCCGCCAGGAATCGACGATCGGGCTGGGCGGCTGGGGCGGCGATATCCCGGAGCTCGATAGCCATCTGGCGCTGATCCACGCACTCATTAAAAATGGCCGCATCGACGCAGGCCAGGCTGAGATTAGGCGCTTGCTCGGCTTGCACCGCACCGCCCAGGCGGAGGGACTCACCAAAACGCCGGACGAGACTTACCACTACGCCATGGCGCTCGCCCTTGCGTCGCCCGCGCGTGATGCTGAGGTATTTGCAGCCCTCGATGACGCATTGGCATTGGGTTGGAACAATTACCGCCTGGCGGAACACGATCCGCGCTGGGAGCGGCATAAGTCCGACCCGCGTTTCAAAGCGGCGATGACTAAAGCGGCCGAGTCGGTGGCGCGGGAGCGCGCGAAAGTCGAGGCGCGCATGGCTGCCGGCGATTCCGATTTTGTCGATGCCAAGCCCTGATTTGGTTGAGCTTGCGGTCGCCGGTGGAGCGGCGTTTATTGTGACGCGAAATCTACGTCATCTGAAGAAAATGGAGTTACGTTTTCCTCAGTTGCGGGTCGCGTCTCCTGAAGGCTTTTTGAAGGAGATCCGGTATGGTGGCACTGACTGTTCGTTTGCCCAATGAAAAGCACATGCGATTAAAGGCGCTTGCAAAGAGTCGTGGCACACCGCTCAATCGGCTGATCGATGAGATGACGACGCTGATGCTGGCCGAGTTTGACGCGGAAACGCGGTTTCATTTGCGTGCCGAGCAGGGAGCAGGGAAGGCTGGACGCGGATTGGCCTTGCTTTAGAAGGCAGCAGGCTGCGGCCGCCAGCCAGAGACGGCCCGGCGATCCGCGCCCGCGGAAAATCGCACTTGAGTCGCGTGTTTGTTCCCCACCCTTTGAAAAATGAAGGGTGTAGCGGGGGTTTCGGACGGTATGCCGTCCGCCAGCGTAACGGCGGCCCATTGCAGAGGGCCGCGCGATCTGCAAGATGCGGGGGCGTTTATTCCGG
>JANNGY010000309.1:0-8552 GCA_031404095.1 Betaproteobacteria bacterium
TACCGGCGCCAAGCGCCTGCTGAGTGCATTCGCCGATCAGTTACGCCGAACCTCGGGCGATGAAATTCGCAACCTGATCGCGACCGTACTGCGTTGCATTGCCACGCTGCGATTGCCGCAACGACCCGACCGGATCGAACCTCGCGCAAAGAAGCGACGACCGAAGAATCTGCCGCTGCTAAATGTGCCGCGTCAGGTCGCGCGTGACCTGATTCTTGCGCAGAGAACGCTTAACCGAGTGCCATGAGGGTCAGACACCATTTAAATCGTTCTGCTACAATTCAATCACCCTTCACAGGAGATCGCCTTGGCCCGCCTGCCCCGCTACGTCATCCCCGGCCAGCCGCAACACATCATCCAGCGCGGCAACAACCGCCAGCCCATTTTTGCCGCTGACGGCGACTACCAGTTCTTCCGTGATTGCCTGGTCGAGGCCGCCGGACGCTTTGGGCTGGCCATTCACGCCTATGTGTGGATGACCAACCACATCCACCTGCTGGCCACGCCGACTTACAAGGACAGCATCTCCAAGACCTTTCAGTCGGCCGGTCGGAAGTACGTCCAGTACTTCAATTTCACCTACAGACGCAGTGGCACGCTGTGGGAAGGCCGCTACCGCGCCACGGTGGTTGATACCGAACTTTACCTGTTGAAGCTGATGCGCTACATCGAGCTTAATCCGGTGCGCGCCGGCATGGTGGTGCATCCACGCGACTATCTCTGGTCGAGCCATCGGCGCTATGCGTACGGGGAGGAGGGGCTGAACCAGAACTGGCTGATCCCGCACGACGAATATCAGAGACTCGATCGCCAGGAGGTGGCGCGGCGCGAGGCCTATCGGGCACTGTTCCGGACAGAGCTCGATCCGGCCGACTTGACCGCCATACGCGAGAGCGCGCACAAAGGCTGGGCGCTGGGGAATGAGCGATTCCGAAAAATGATCGAGGATCTAGGTTCCCGTCGCGCTGCGCCGGCGGCGAAAGGGCGACCGCGGACGCGGGGAGAAAATGGTGTCTGACCCCATTTTCTTAACATTTTCTTAACCCCATTTTCTTACCATTTTCTTACGTTCCCCCCCCTTTGCCGACCACCTCATCAACAACAAGCACTGGCGCGCCGTTCCAGGCATAAAGCCGCCAGAAGCCGCACCAGTGCTAGAGTTTCGTCAAAAACACACCATTTTTCACTCTGAAAACCGGCGAAACAACGGCCTGCCGCCGGTTTCCGCCCGCGTTGCCTGCAATCCAGGCCGCTAATTCTGCAATCCGCCTGCGGCACGTTGAGTGTGCCTGCGCGAAGCCCTATTCTGCAGTCATGGCGACGGTGGCAAAAAGCGTCGCGTAAACTGACCACGAGTAAATATGTTCAAAGCCTTCGGAAACTTCATTTATCGCACCCCCTGGTGGGCCATGGTCCTGCTGGGCGTCTCGATCCTGGTGTTGCTGGCGCTGTTCGCCGCGCCGGTTCACCTCATGCGGCTGTCCGACAGCGGCACCACGCCCGAGGAACGCAACGCCATCAAGCGCGAGATCGACCGCGCCGTGGGCGACAGCGCCCTCAACGTCGCCGAGAACATCGTCAGCGCCATCAAGGATCGATCGAGTGATCCGGAGCGCCAGAAAGAACTCGAATACGCGCTGGCCGAGATCGCCCAGGCCCGCAAAGAGATCTTCAACGCCGAACGTGAAGCGACTATCGCGGCCAAGGAAGCCATCCGTGACATGAAGAACGCCGCCCTGGACACGGCGAAGGAGGCCGCCGAATCGGCGCGGGATGCCGCCACCGAAGCGCGCGAGGCCATTGAGGAAGCCAAGCGCGAGGCTGCTGAAAAACTGAAATCGTCGGGCGCCGATACCACCGCCGCACTGAAAGCTTTTGACGACATGATCCAGGCCGCGCGGGAAAAGGAGCAAGCGGCGAAAGACGCTGTCAAGAAGATCAGCGACAGCCGCAAGCGCGGTGTCTCGATCGGCATCAATATTGATGAGGGCCTCAAGATCGACGTCGATACCAACGACCAAACCAAGCCCGGCGTGACGGTGAGTGTCGATGAATCCGGCGTCAAGAAAAAATTTACCGTGGCCGCTCCCGAGGCACCAAAAGTGGCGAACGCACCGAAGGTCCCGGCCGAACCCGGAAAACCGGCCAACGCAGCCGGTGCGCATCCCGCGGAAGGCAAGGCTGGCGGGTCAAGCATGGTCGGCATCGGCGTGAATGGCTCGGGCAAGATGGGCATTCACCTGCCGCCCGTTGCACCCTTGGCCCCGCTTTCTCCGCTGTCGCCACACTCACCACTGCCGCCGGAGCTGCGCGATGATATTCGCTCCAAGGTGGCGGGCGATGTCTATCGCATCGGCGTCGGGTCAGCCATGGTGTTGGCCTTCATCCCGATTTTCATCATGTTGCTGGTGGCGAAATATTTCATCGGCCGCTCGCGCCGCGCCACGGCGTTTGCGGAACAGAAGAAGAAAGAAGCCGACGTCAGCAACGTGCACCGGCAGATCACCGAAGCCCGCCTGCAGACCCTGCAGGCCCAGGTGGAACCGCATTTCCTCTACAACACGCTGGCCAATGTGCAAGCCCTGACCGAAGTCGATCCGGCACAGGCCAACCAGATGACCGGTCACCTCATCCAGTACCTGCGCTCGTCGCTGCCGAAGATGCGCGAAAACACCTCCACCGTCGGCCAGGAAATCGAACTGGTGCGGGCCTACCTGAATATTCTCAAGATGCGCATGGGCGATCGCCTTGCCTTCGACATCGAGTGTCCGGCCGATCTGAACGCCATCAGCTTTCCGCCGATGATGCTGCCGTCGCTGGTCGAGAACGCCATCAAGCATGGCCTCGAGCCGCAGCGCGAGGGCGGGCGCATCGACGTGGTCGTGCAGCGTCTGTTCACCGCCGCCGGCGAACAGATCCGCGTCTCGGTCAAGGATACCGGCCGCGGCCTAACCGACGCACCGACCCAGGCCGGCGGCGGCGTCGGGCTGACGAATATTCGCGAACGCCTGATCGCCATTTACGGCGAAGGCGGCAAGCTGACCCTCGAGTCGAATGAGCCGAAGGGTGTCGTCGCTTCCATCGAAGTGCCGGTCGAGACCGGCAATGCCGGAGCCGGCGGATTCTCGGCAGGGTCAGCGCCTGCCGGCATCGTCAAGCCGGCGCCCAAAGGCTGGTGGGGCCACACCCGGCAGGCGGTGGCGACCACCCACGGCGCCTGGGCCAAGGTGATGTCGGTGACTTTCATTGCCCTGATGATCGCGCTGGCGGTGATATTCGGCCTGGCGCTGGCTGGGCTCTTTACCGGCTTCCTGCCGGTGCACATGGGTGATTTCCGCCTCGACGGGATGGAAGGGCTGGCGCTGGGCACCCTGGGATTGCTGATCGGCTTTGGCGCCGTGGCGCTGGTACTGGTGGTGGTGGTGGGCCTGTTGTATGGACTAGGGCTGCTGTTCGCCGGCCTGGTGGTGATCATCCCGCTGATCATCCTGATCGCCTCGTTCCCGGCACTGGCGCCATTCATTCTCATCGGTGGCGCGGTGTATTGGTTCTTCTTTCGCAAGCGCAGGAAGGCGGCTGAAGCGAATGGCAAGCAAGGCACCGGAGAGATGTAACGGCGCCATACCCTGGTTGTGATGCGGTAGTGTCGTTCGCGTGATTCCTGCAGCCGGCGCAGATCGCGGGATCACACGCCGTGCAGAACACTCGATGTGGCATGTTGTACGGTGGCGGTTTCCTTGTATATGCTCCTGTCTGGAGGCGGGGTACAGCAACCCTGACCATGTACACCGACATACACTTGGCGCGTGAGCGCCGAATAAATCTACAGGCGTGAAATCATGACAACCGAGATTACCGCGATCATCGCCGAGGATGAACCCATCCTCCGTGCCCAGCTCAAGGCCAAGCTCACCAAGCTGTGGCCGGAGCTGAAAATCCTTGCCGACGTGGGTGATGGCGAGGCGGCGCTGGAAGCTATCGCCGAACTCAGGCCGCGTCTCGCCTTCCTCGATATCCAGATGCCGGAAATGACCGGGGTCGAGGTGGCCAAGAGCCTGGCGGCCAATCGCGATATCAAGTGCCACATTGTGTTCGTCACCGCATTCGATCAATACGCCGTGGAGGCTTTCGACACCGGCGCCATCGATTACGTGCTGAAGCCCTACAGCGACGAGCGGCTGCAGACGACCATTGCCCGGCTGCAGGAGCGGCTGGGGGGCACGGCCGCAGCGGGCGCCTCGCAGGACCTCGAGTCGCTGGTGGCGCACCTGTCTGCCAAGCTCAATCCGCAGGCCGAGAAGCTGAAATGGATCAAGGCCAACATCGGCTCCAACCTGCGGCTGATACCGATCGAGGACGTGCTGTTTTTCCAGTCGGATGAAAAATACACGCTGGTCGCCACCAAAGAATTCGATGCGCTGATCAAGACGCCGATCAAGGAAATCCTCGACGGCATCGATGCCGAGAAATTCTGGCAAATCCACCGCTCCACCATCGTCAACGCGGCTGCCATTGAAGCTGTCACGCGGGATTTTCGCGGCCAGGCGACCGTGAAGGTCAAGGGCCGCAAGGAAAACCTCACCGTGAGCCGGCCGTTCTCGCATCTGTTCAAGCAGATGTAATTCCATTTCAATTTCGTATTGCGATGTCATCCTGAGCGAAGCGAAGGATCCGGCCATGACGAGATCCTTCGCTTCGCTCAGGATGACAGTGTCGATGATTGAAAAACCAAATGACAACGCTGGCGGGCAGGTGTGATGGGTCTGCCGCCCGTGAAAGTCACTACTCCCAGTGCTTGGCGTAGCCGATCAATCCCGCCACCCAGCGCGCGATGCCGTAGGCAAACCACGACTGCAGGCGTACCCAGCGTGTGCGCTTGTGCCAGTCTTCCGCCATGCAGATGACACCGCCTGTCTCCATTTCCGCCATGATCGATTCGCGCAACTGGCGCGCGAAACCGGTGTCGAACACGGCGATATTGGCTTCGCGATTCAAGAACAGGCTGAAGGGATCGAGGTTGCTCGAGCCGACCGTCGCCCAGGCATCGTCGACCACGGCCACCTTGGCGTGCATCATGCTTTTCTGGTATTCGCAGACCGTGATGTTGGCGCCGAGCAACTGCGAATACAGCGCGCGAGTGGCCAGTTGCAGCAGCGGATGATCAGCGCGCCCCTGTAGCAGGATGGTCACCTTGACACCACGCGCGGCCGCTTCGAGCAGCCGCCGGCGCAGCCGCCGTCCGGGAAGGAAATAGGCACAGACGATCAGCACACTGGATTGGGCGTGGGTGATGGCCTGGCGGTAAATCGCCTCGATGGCATGGCGATGCCGGAAGTTGTCGCGCACCACAAACTGCGCCCGATGATTTCCCGCCGGCGCCGGGTCCACGGTTAAGGCGGGTTCGTCAGCGGGCTTGCGGCGCAAATGGCGGAGCATGACCCAAGTCCACAGCTGGTTCACGGAGTGGTAAGTGTCCATGAGTACTGGCCCTTCGACCCTGACCGCGTAATCGAAGCGTGGATGTTCGGACAGGGAGTCGGTCATGTCGTCGATGAAATTGATGCCGCCGACGAAACCGACCCGGCCGTCGATCAGCACAATCTTGCGGTGGTTGCGCCGCAGGCGCGTTTTGCTGAAATGAAAACGGCGGTGGTCGGGGCGGAATACCATCAGGTTCACGCCGGCATCGCGCATCGCGACAAAGAACGCCGGGGACGTGGCCTTGGAGCCAATGCCGTCGATCAGCACGCGCACCGCGACGCCGCGCTTGACCGCGCGCACCAGCGCCTCGGCGATGAAAATGCCGGTGGCGTCATCGAAAAAGATGTACATCTCGATGCGCACATCAACGGCGGCGGCATCGATGGCGGCGACGACCGCAGGAAAGAATTCCGCGCCGTTTTTCAGCAGCGTGACACGATTGCCATCGGTGATCTTCACGCTCTACTCCGGGGGATGGTCCGGGTGCGTTTCTGGGTGCGATGCCGGGTGTGGATCCGGGCGCTTGCGGCTGAGGGTGACGGTAAGCCCGGCGTGATCCGAGAGTCCACGCCACTTGTTGCCGTCGACCGACCCCTGCAATCGACGTGCCTCATGCACCACCAGCCCGCGCACATAGACGCGGTCGAGCGTCAGCACCGGCAGGAAAGCGGGAAAGGTGCGCGCCGGCTTGCCGTGCGTCAGCTCGAAAGCCTCCTCCAGGCCCAGGTCGCGGAACAATCGCGCGCTCACGCCGCTTTTTTTCGCCTGCCAGTCGTTGAAGTCGCCGGCGACGATCAGGGGTGAATCGCGTTTGGCGATGTCGCCGAGGAATTCCGCCAGCCGCTCGAGCTGCATGGTGCGGCTGCGCTGAAACAGACCGAGGTGCACGCAGACGCAGGTCAGCGGTGTCGACCAGCCGGGAATGTCGATGCGCGCCATCAGGTGTCCGCGCCGTTCGTAGCGGTGGTGCGAGACATTCTGGTTGGTCCAGTTCACCACCGGGAATGCCGACAGGATCGCGTTGCCGTGGTCGCCATGATGGTGGTGCGCATTGAGTCCGTAGACGATATCGCGATAGCGGCCTTCAGCGAGGTGCTCGTGTTGCGGCAGGTCCGGCCAGTTGGCAAAACGCGATTTGTTGCCGGCGTGCGCGCCCTGCACTTCCTGCAGCAAGAGGATATCGGCATTGAGCGCGTGCAGCTTGTCGCGCACCTCGTGGATCACCAGCTTGCGGTTGAGGGGCGACAGGCCCTTGTGGATATTGTAAGTGGCCAGGGTGATGCGTTTGCTCACGGCGGTCTCAGGCAGTTTGGGTCACGGCAAGGCGATGGGGAATCTCAAGTATCGCCTCGCGATTGGACCAGGAAAAACACAGCGGCGCGGCCTTATCGGCCGGCAGCCACACGTATTGCAGATGTTCGCGCGGATTGAGCGTGACCGACACCCGGTCTGACAACCGCAATCCGAATACGTTCTCGGTGTTGTGCGTCACGCCCGGCGCATAGCGATGGCGCCAGATGGCATAGATTTCGTAGACGTTCTGCTTCTGCCAGTTTTCCAGTGCGTAAGCCGTGGTGTCGATGCCGGTCTCCTCGCCCACCTCTCTCGCCGCCGTCTGCAACAGCGTCTCGCCTTCGTCCTGGCTGCCGGTGACCGACTGCCAGTAACCGGGATGATCCGCGCGCTCGATCAGCAGCACCTCCTGTTTTTCGGTGTAGATGACGATCAGGGTGGAACGCGGGACTTTCCAGGGTTTGTTCACGGCAGGCTCACGGTTGTATCAATCATTCTATCGGGCGTGGCGAATATCGACTGATAAAATGTCGCTTTGGGCGTTCATCGATTTCGTGTCATCTCCCGCACCGCATCCACTTTCGCGCGCCGACTACCTGCACGGCGCCATGTGGGGCCTGTTCGCGATTTCCATCTGGGTTGCCTGGATTCTCTACACCCGGGTTGGCGTGACGTCGGTCAGCTCCAAAATGTCGCCTTACGATCTGGTGGCGCTGCGCTTTGCCTGTGCGGGCCTGCTGATGCTGCCGCTGGTGCTGCGCAAGGGGCTGGCCATCGACCGGATCGGCATCGGCAACTGGCTGTTGCTGGTGGGCTGCGGCGGGGTGCCGTATGTGCTGCTTTCTTCCAGCGGCCTGCAGTTCGCGCCGGCGGCGCAGGCCGGGGCACTGATTCCCGGCACCCTGCCGCTATGGGCGGCGCTGCTGGCGATACTGTTCTTGAAGGAACAAATCTCCGGCGCGCGGCGCCTGGGCCTGCTGCTGATTCCCATCGGTATCGTCATCATCCTCGGCGCCGGGCTGTTTCAACTCGAGGCCGGCCACTGGCGCGGCCACCTCCTGTTCATCGCCGCCTCGATGACCTGGGCGATGTTCACCATCGCCATGCGCCGTGCCGGCCGCCTGGGCCTGGAGGCGATGCACGCCGCCGCCATCGTCTCGGTGGCGTCGATGGTGCTGTACCTGCCGGTCTACCTGCTGTGGCTGCCGCATCAGCTTGACGCGACCCCCTGGTCGGCCATCATCGGCCAGACCCTGTTTCAGGGCATTGCCGTGTCGATCGTGTCGCTGTTCGCCTTTGCCCGCGCCGTGAACCTTCTCGGCGCCTCGCTGGCGGCAAGTTTTGCCTCGCTGGTGCCGGTGCTGGCCATGCTGCTCGCGATTCCGCTGCTGGGTGAAACCCCGGGCGCCAGCGACGTGCTGGGTATCGCGGTGATCACGGCTGGCGTGTTCCTGGCTTCCGGTGCGTATGTAAATTTCCTGCGAAAGAGCAGCTAGTGGTGTGCTTCGTATTCAATGGAATTTATTTGCGCATCACACACCAACTCCTTCCCCCGGCAACGGGGGGAGGCTGGGTGGGGGGCGATTTCAATCTGCATCGCCCCTATCCCAACCTCCCCCCGTTGCCGGGGGAAGGAGGCACAATCGGCGACCATCACTTGATTGCTCGCATAAGTTCCAAACAGAGTGACGCACTACACTAGCCGGCCGGATCCTGGCCGGTGATACCTATGCGCGCCGGAAGCGCGCCCCGTCCGCAACAAAGTAGCAGAGTTCCTT
>JANNGY010000310.1:0-6180 GCA_031404095.1 Betaproteobacteria bacterium
CCCAGGCGCTGCGACAGCCACTGGCGCAGCGCGTCGCGCCCGGCCTCGGGTGTGGCCTGACGTTCTTGATTTCAATCATGGCCATGGGGTTGTCCTGTTTCGATGAAGGGTAAGTTGGATTTGGCGTGATGACGCGAATTCAAGTCAAGTGCCCGGCTGGGTGCGCACCTGGATGTACTTCACCAGCTTGGAAGCGCCAAAGCAGATGACGAAGAATACCAGGGCGACAAACACGTACAGCTCCGTCGAGCGGCCGGTGAGCTGCCCCGCCGTGCTGGCCGCGCCGAGGAAATCCTTGAGGCCGACCACATACACCAGTGACGTATCCTGAAAAAGGATGATCGCCTGCGTGAGCATGATCGGAATCATGTTGCGGAACGCCTGTGGCAGAACGATGTAGCCCATCGACTGCCAGTAATTCATGCCCAGTGCATATGCCGCCCAGGGCTGCCCGCGCGGCACCGACTGGATGCCGGCGCGAATGATTTCCGAGTAGTACGCGGACTCCACCATGATGAAGGCGACGATCGCCGAAGTGAATGGTCCAACCGCTTCGCCCTGCTGGCCGGTGATCTTCTGCACCAGCATTGGCGTCAGGAAGTAGAACCAGAAGATCGCCATGATGAACGGGATCGAGCGGATCAGGTTCACAAACCCGGCAGCGGGATAGGACAGCAGCTTGAAGCTGGACAGCCGCGCCATCGCCAGCAGGGTGCCGAAGAAAATGCCGCCGACCAGCGCAATACCGAACAGCTTGAGCGACAGCAGCATCCCGCTCCACAGGATCGGCAGGCTCTTGACGATGATGTTGAAATCGAAATCACCCATGTCAGTGGCCTCCCTGCGATACATAGCCAGGAACGCGCAGCCGGTTCTCCAGCAATCGCATCAGGAAGATGACCGTTAGCGTGATGATGACGTAGAGGAGGGTGGCGGCGGTGAATGCCTCGAAGGTCTTGAAGGTGTATTCGGAAATCTGGCGGCTTTGGGCGGTCAGTTCCAGCACGCCAATGGTGAGCGCCGTTGAGGAGTTCTTGAAGATCGTCAGGAATTCGGAAGTCATCGGCGGGATGATCAATCGGAACGCCATCGGCAGCAGGACATGCTTGTACACCTGCGGCAGCGTGAAGCCCATCGCCAGTCCGGCGTTGGTTTGCCCTTTGGGCAGCGATTCAATGCCGGCACGCACCTGTTCGGCCACGCGCGAGGCGGTGTACAGGCCCAGGCATAGTACGGCCGCGGTGAATTCCCACAGGCTGAACTGGGCAAACGGCAGGCTGATCAGATTGGGGTAGGTACCCTTGAGCCAGTCCCCCAGGGTCGCCGGCACCAGCTCCGGCATGACGAAATACCAAAGGAACATCTGCACCAGCAACGGAATGTTCCTGAAGATTTCCACATAGATGGTGGCCGGAAGACTGAGCCATTTGACCGGCGTGGTGCGCGCCACGCCGAGCAGCGAACCCAGCGTAAAGGCGATGATCCAGGCGGCGATCGATACCAGCATCGTCCACATGACGCCCGACATCAGCCAGCCCAGGTAGGTCATGCCCCCGGAGGGTGCCTGATCCAGAAAGACTTTCCATTCCATGTTGCGCTCCCCTTTGGGTCGGTCTGACCACTCGCGCTGCACCAGTCAAGACAACGAAAACTGCCCTTGCCATTTCATCGCAACGTCAAAGCCAGGATAGCAGTCGTGTGGTTCTTCCCCCTTTGAAAAAGGGGGGTCGGGGGGGATTTTCGGTCGCAACACAATGGCAACCACTGTAAATCCCCCTCAATCCCTCCTTCGACGAGCTCAGGACAGGCTCTTTTTCAAAGGGGAAAGTGCCCCATGCTGGCCGCGCATTTCCCCGCGCCATCGCAAATTTGAACGAAGTCAAAAGGCCTGCCGATGCCTTGCTGTAACTGGCCCATGAAAAAAGGGGAACCGATTTCTCGATTCCCCTTGCTGGTTGCAACCTATTCCGGCAGGGCTTGCAGTTGTAGGCCCATCTTCAGCAGCGGGCTCATCGGCATGCCGATGGTTTCACCCGATGGCAGCTTGCCGATAAACCACTTGTCGTAGATCTTGTTGATGTCGCCCGAGCGCATCAGGCCCGACAGGGCGCGATTGACCACGACGCCGAAGTCGGAATCGTTCTTGCGATACATGATGCCGTACGGGTCATAGGACAGGTATTCGCCGACCACGTCGAAGTCTTTCGGCTTCTTGGCCTTGGCCACCAATCCATAGAGCAGCACGTCATCCATCGCAAAGGCCACCGCGCGACCGGATTCGACGGTCAGGAACGATTCGGCGTGGTCCTTGGCATTGAGGAACTTGATGTCCAGTTTTTCCGCGTCGGAAAGTGCCTTGATGGTGCGCTCGTTGGTAGTGCCTTGCGTCACGACCACGGTCTTGCCCTTCAAATCCTTGTACGACTTGATCTTGGAGGTTTTCTTGACCACCAGCTTGGTGCCGGTGACGAAGGTGATCGGCGCGAAAGACACCTGCTTCTGCCGGGTCAGGTTATTGGTGGTCGAGCCGCACTCCATATCAACGGTGCCGTTGGACATCAGCGGAATGCGCGTCTGCGAGGTGACCGGGTTGTACTTGACGGTCAGCGTCGGCAACGCCAGCTCTTTTTTCACTTCTTCGACGATGGCCGCGCACAGGTCCATCGAATAGCCGATGGGCTGTTGCTTTTCATCCAGGTAGGAGAATGGAACCGAGGTTTCGCGATGGCCGATGGTGATGGTGCCGCTATCCTTGATTTTTTTCAGGGTGCCGGTGAGTTCCTGGGCGGTGACCGGAATGGCCAGCAGAGCCGAAGCCAGCAGTGCCGCGCTCAGTTTGGAGAGTGTAGATACCTTCATTGATGGTGCTCCTCGTTAATGGTGATGAAATCTTTGCCGGAATTTGTCATGCCGCAATGGCCCTTAAATCCAACAGTCAAATAGTACGCTTATTTCAACGCCACGTTTAAGGCGACGTTGCCAGCAATCCGGAGCCAGCGTGATCATGCGGCGTCAATGAGCAAGGCGGCGGCCACGTTGCGGCCCTCGCTGGTCAGGACGTTATAGGTGCGGCAGGCGGCCGGCGTATCCATGACATCGAAGCCGATACGCGCCCGGGAGAAGGCCGCCATGATGCGCGCATCGGGAAATCGAAACGCGGCGCCGCTGCCGAAGACGACCAGTTCCGGCTTCAGGTCCAGCAGGGTGGCGAAATCCTCCACTGCCACGGCAGCCGGGTTCGCCACCTGCCACGGGAAAATCAGCTTGTCCGGCATGACAATCGCCGCCGTCTCGAGGCGCAGCGTTTGCCGCGCCTCGCCGGTCGTGGTCTTGACCATGACAAAGCCGGGGCCATGCCCGGAAATGGAGTTCTGGCCGTCAGGGTGATGCAAGTTGAGTTTCATGGCAGGCAGTTCAAAAAAAATCGCTTGTGCTCGGATAGAATGAAGATATTGCGGCGCACAAAATTGGTGCCGGTTCAATAGAATTATAGCCAGTCCGATTTCTCCGCTCCCGCTGTCCCACTAGCCAAGTATATGACTCACGAATTCTCCCGCATCAAGCGCCTGCCGCCCTACGTGTTCAACATCACCGCCGAACTCAAGATGGCGGCCCGTCATCGCGGCGAGGACATCATCGACATGTCGATGGGCAATCCCGACGGCGCCACGCCGCAACACATCGTCGACAAACTGGTCGAGGCATCCAGGCGGCCGAATACGCATGGCTACTCGGTATCGAAGGGGATTCCACGCCTGCGCAAGGCGATTGCGGACTGGTACAAGCGGCGCTATGACGTCGACCTCGATCCTGAAACGGAAGCCATTGTCACCATCGGCTCCAAGGAGGGCCTGGCACACCTGATGCTGGCCACGCTCGATAGCGGCGACACGGTGCTGGTGCCCAACCCCAGCTACCCGATTCATATTTATGGTGCGGTCATCGCCGGCGCGCAGATCAAGCACGTGCAGATGACGGAAGGCGTGGATTTTTTCGCCGAGGCCGAGAAGGCCATCCGTGAGTCCTACCCGAAGCCGAAGATGCTGATCCTTGGCTTTCCCTCCAATCCCACGGCGATGTGCGTGGAACTGGAATTCTTCGAGCGCATCATCGCCCTTGCCAAGGCCAACAACGTGCTGGTGGTACACGACCTCGCCTACGCCGATATCACTTACGACGGCTGGAAAGCCCCCTCCATCATGCAGGTGCCGGGCGCGCGCGATGTCGCGGTCGAGTTCTTCACCATGTCGAAGTCCTACAACATGGCCGGCTGGCGTATTGGCTTCATGGTTGGCAACAAGAAGCTGGTATCGGCGCTGGCGCGCATCAAGGGCTATCACGACTACGGTTCCTTTACGCCGATCCAGGTGGCCAGTATCGCCGCGCTCGACGGCCCGCAGGAATGCGTGAAGGAAATCACTGCCGAATACCAGGCGAGGCGCGACGTGTTGCACAAGGGGCTGGCCGAAGCCGGCTGGGTGACCACCAAGCCGAAGGCGACGATGTACATCTGGGCGAAAATTCCCGAGCCGTACCGCAAGATGGGGTCGCTTGAGTTCGCAAAAAAGCTCCTGCTAGACGCCAAGGTATCGGTTTCGCCCGGGATCGGCTTCGGTGATTACGGCGATGACCATGTGCGCTTCGCGCTGATCGAGAATGCGGAACGCACGCGGCAGGCGGTGCGGGGTATCAAGGAGATGTTTCGCAAGGACGGGTTGCTCAAATAATCCCTGTCATTCCCGCGAAGGCGCATAAGCGCTAACTTATTCGATTTCCCGTTCAAAAAAACCCATGTCATCCTGAGCGAAGCGAAGGATCTCGTCGCAACCAGATCCTTCGCTTCGCTCAGGATGACAACATTATTTAATTGAAAATGGAATAAGTTAGCGCTTATGCGCGAACGCGGGAATCCAACTTGAATTTCATGCTGTTAAAGTCAACATGGATTCCCACCCGGCGCAACCCTTGTGGTTGTTCGCGGGAATGACAAATATAGCCAAATATGAAAATCATCCCCATCACCAACGCCATCGGCGAAATCATCGAACGCGAATGGCTGGTCCAATCCGAGTCCGTGCATCGGCAATTGCGCCCGCAAATTCCCCCCGACTACATCGGCCGCATGAAACAGGTATTCGCCGGCGGCGCGGAAATGGCGGTGGCGGCGCGCGACGGCAAGGTGCTCGGGCTCACGGTGTTTCGCATGATCGAAAATACCTTCAGTGGCCGCGATCTCTACTGCGATGACCTGGTCACCGACCAGACGCAACGCTCAACCGGCGTCGGACGAATGCTGATGCAGTACATGGAAAATCTGGCGCAGGAGCGCGGTTGCGATTCGTTCTCGCTCGATTCCGGCGTTCAGCGCGCGCAAGCGCACAAGTTCTATTTTCGCGAGGGGATGACCATCCCTTCCTTTCATTTTTCCAAGCCACTGAAAAAAACCGCGACATGAAACCGATCAATGTAGGGCTGCTGGGCCTCGGCACGGTGGGCTCCGGCACCATCGAAGTCCTTAAACGCAACCGCGAGGAAATATCGCGCCGCGCCGGCCGCGAGATTCGCATCACCCACGCCACCGCGCGCGACCTCACGAAGGCGCGCGACTTTTCGCTGGCGGGTATCGAGCTGTTGCCCGATGGCGATGCCCTCGTCAGCCATCCCGACATCGATATCGTCTGTGAGCTGATCGGCGGCGATACCACCACCAAGGACCTGGTGCTGAAGGCGATCGCCAACGGCAAGCACGTGGTGACGGCCAACAAGGCGCTGCTGGCCAAGCATGGCACCGAGATTTTTGCCGCCGCGCTCAAGAACCGGGTGATGGTGGCTTTTGAGGCGGCCGTGGCCGGTGGCGTGCCGATCATCAAGGCGCTGCGCGAGGGCCTGACCGCGAACCGCATTGAATGGATCGCCGGCATCATCAACGGCACGTCGAATTTCATCCTCTCCGAGATGCGCTCGCGCGGCGCCAGTTTTGACGCCGTGCTGAAAGAAGCGCAGGCCAAGGGCTACGCCGAAGCCGACCCCACCTTCGACATCGAAGGCATCGATGCCGCGCACAAGCTCACCATTCTCTCGGCCATCGCTTTCGGCATCCCGGTGCAATTCGACAAGGCCTACACCGAAGGCATCTCGCAACTCACCGACAAGGACATCAAGTACGCCGAGCAACTGGGC
>JANNGY010000311.1:0-3873 GCA_031404095.1 Betaproteobacteria bacterium
CGTGACCCAGGCGTCGCCGTTGGCGGCAACCGGAAACGACACGCCACCCATGCTCAGTGTCGCGCCCGCCGGTATCGCGTCACCGTTTTCCTTGACGACGCGCACCAGCGCGCCATGCAATTTCGCCGCCTTGAACTGCAGCAGTACGCCGGCGCGGCGGGCGGGCGTGACCTTGCGGCGCGGATCGCTCAATTCGGTGCTCAATGACAGCTTCAGCGTGTCGAGGCTCACGACATTGGTTTCAAACGGCCGCAGCCGCGGGATGACGGCAATGCCGGAAGCGTCGGTCTGGCCGACACGCTGGTTGTCGTGAAAGATGCCGATGCCCGGGTAACCGGGCACCGACACGATGGCGAAGGCGTCGCCGACCTGGCGCACGGCGCGAATGACACCACCCGTGACACCACCCGCCGCAACCAGGCTGCCGTTCATCCCCAGCCGGAAATTTTCGCTGCGACGCGCGTAGCTGCCATCGGCGGACCACTGGCCGAAAGCGTTTTGCCAGGTAAGACCGGCATCGACGCGTGAGTCACGGGAGCTACGGGAGCCGCGCCCATTGCTCCCCGCGTCACGAGACAGGTCCGGCATCTCACCCGAGGTCACCCGGGCCCGCGCCGCCCAGCCTTCATCCACCGGCAGGTTCTGGCGCACGTCGAGAATATGTTCGCTGCGACCGTCCTGACGGGTTGAGGACAGTGAAGCGCTGGCAAGCGCGTCAAGCGGCATGACCAGCGCGAGCCCGGCGAAATGCATGGTGCCGGCATCGGTCCGGGTGGCGCTGAAATTGGCCAGCAGCGATAGCGACCTGCCGATCTGTTTCTGATAGCTCATTGCGCTGGTCGCAATGCGCCCGCGATCGTAGCGCGATTCGGCGGTGTAGACCACGCTCACATTGCCGAGAAAGCCCAGCGACACGCCGGCATTGGCATTGAGCCGGTAATGCAGGCCGGCGAGTTCACCCATCTGCGCGAAATCGCGCGACGAATACTGGCCGCGCAGGCCGAAGGACAACCCACGCGATGAGCGTTCCAGCGCGGCATAGACGCTGGCGCCCGTGGCATCGCCGCCGCCCAGCGCGAGTGCGGTGCTGGCAACCGCGAAATTGCCGATCGCCATGGTCAATCCACTGCCGGCAACGTGATGGCTGCCATCCGACTCGGCGAAGCCCTCGAGCGTCAGGTCGGGTGTCATTCCCCGGCGCAGCAGGCCACGGGCAAAACCGCGGCCATACTTGAAGCTTTCGACGCCGAAATCCTCGCGCACCTTGCCAATCTCAAACCCGGCATCGGTCAGGCCGGGACGCAACAGTGAAGTCGTGACGTAGTACGGGACCACCAGCACTTGCTGGCGCCCGAGGGCATCACGCGTCACCAACTGGATTTCACCCGCACCGCTGATGGCCGGGACGTTGCTGATTTCGAACGGGCCGGGCTTGAGGTCGAATCGCGAATGTGCCTGGCCATTAATCAGCAGTTCGGCCGAGGTGGGAATGCGCGATTCGCCGGGCACGATGGGCAGTGCGAAGGTCACCAGGTCCGGGCGGGTGGCAAAGTTGGTGCCATAGCTGATGCCGCCAAAGCGGAAACCGCGTGCGACGACACCGCTGCGGCTGATCGAATCCCCCAACTGCAAGCTGCGCACCTGGTCCGGGAAATCCCAGCGCAGGTTGGACTCGTAGCGCACGAACCCGCGTCCGGTCCCGGTATCGGAAACGACGCCACTGGTCGCGAACGACATCGCATTCGCATAGAACACACCTTCGAGCGCCGCGGCCGATGATGTCCGCTGGCCGCGGCCGCCGAATGCCGACAGGTCGTAGTTCAGGTAGGCGCCGGTCCCGCCGTCGATGACCGGCGTGGATTGCGTTTGCAGGTCGATTCGCGAACCCTGAAAGGCCGCCTCGGCTACGTCAATGGTCAATTGCAAGCCTTCAAGGCGCGCACGGATGCCGGGCATTGCGCCAAGGCGGATATGCGCGATGCCTTGCAGGACCACCACCGGCGCCGCGCCGATGTCGAGGTTCCAGGCGGACAGGTCATCGCGCCGGGCGAGGAGGGAACCATCAGTCTCGACCATGATCATCACCGGTTGCCGCATGACGCCATTGACGAAAACGTCGGCAATGACAAAATTGCCGGCTGATGCCGGGGCGACTCCTGCGAGCAGCAAGAGCAGCATCAGCCCGGTGCGCACTATTCACCCACGGCTAACTTCAGCGTTCGCGCATCGCTGTCGGCTTCGAACACGAGGGGCGCGGCAATGCGGAAGTTGCCAAGCGATACGGGCTGGCTGGCGCCGGCAAGCAAATAGCCGGGACCCGAGCCTTCGGCGAGGACAGCACCACCGCTGTCGCGCAGGCGCCAGCGAAGAATTCGCAGGTGCTGGCTGCCGCTGTTGGTCAGTTCGACTTGTCCGGGTGCACCGGACCGGGCCTGCAGGGCTGGCGATATGGCGCCTGCCGGCAGCACGAACACCGGCAGGCTGTGGCGGATCGCCACATTGACCGTGCCGGCCTTGGCGATGGTCGGCACTTCCGTCACCGTCAGGCGAAATGTCTGTTCGTTTTTTTCCGTGAAGGCCCGCGTCAGGCCCACCCTGACTTGCTGCTGCGCGCCGGGGGCCAGCCGAAACACCGGCGGTACCGCGACCACATCGTCGGTCGGAACCAGCCGTGACTCACCGCCCTCCTGATGCCAGGCGAAGGTCTCTGCCTGCACCAGCGTCTCCACCGGCCCATTGTTCGCGACCGTCACCGAGGCAATGACGCTGGCGCCCGAAAACGTCAGGCGCAGCGGCGCGATCGCGATCGATCCGGCGCCGGCCGGCAGGCTGCCGATCACCACTATCACCGCGATGCATTTCAGCAGCATGCGCTGTGGAATCGATTGCCAACCTGGCTGCAATGCCCGGGTAAACATCTGCCGTGTCATCCACGCAAAATCAGTAAGTTACGGTGACGGTAATCGTGTCTGAATACGACCCCACCATCGCCGTCTGCGCTGCCGGCACTCGCCCATGGAGCTGGACCGGTTGCGCCAGGCCAACACCGGATGCGGCCACGACGCTGGTTCCGCCGGTGCCGTCGCCCCACACGGTGGTGCGGCTGGAATTGGTATAGATGCTGTAGTTCAGGGACGCTCCATCCGGGCCGGTCAACTTGCGGGTCGCGTGCGAAGCGCCGCTTCCCAGGCCCGTGCAAAGCGCAATAGCGTATGCGGTTCCCGCGGTGCAGGTAGGGGTAATGACGGCGACGGCGTCGTGCATGCTGCCGGAAATACCGTTGTAATTGCCAAACGAAAGTGGCGAAGCATCGACGGTGCAGGCATCGATCACGGTCGCGGTCACCGTGACGGTGGTGGTGGCGGTGCTGGCGATTGCGGCCGGGATCGGCATTGCGCAAGTCAACGGCAAAGCCATGCAGACGGCGAGGCGGGAAAATCTTTTCATGAAAATCTCCTTTGCAAAACGGTGAACTGCCTGATCCTCGGGCGGCGTACACAGTACGGATGCCGGTCCGGACGACTTCACCTTCATCGGCGATCCCGCTGTTCGCGATGGATCCTCGGTGCCGGTGCGCTCTTCACTTTTCAACCGGCTACCGGGTGTTGAGTGGATTGCGATGAAGGCATCATGATCGCCGGGTCATTGCGCGCCAATCAGGTGTTGGCTGAATGCAAGTCGCGAAATCCCCTAGTTTCATGGGATGAGAATTCGCGACAAGGAAGGTATTCGCCGGGGGACGGAGGAAATTTGGGAACAGAGCTGTGAAGGCGCGAGGACGGGTAGCCTTCGGCAATCCGACCTACGGATCTCAAACACCGTCGCCCCAGCGCAGGCTGGGGCCCAGTCCGCGCCAACATCAGAATAGTGGGT
>JANNGY010000312.1:0-4123 GCA_031404095.1 Betaproteobacteria bacterium
GACCATGTCGAAAACCAGCAGGCGATGAAACAGAAATTCCTGGTGGCGATGATCTACCCGGCGATCGTCATGCTGGTATGCGTGCTGGTGGTGGCGGGGCTGATGATCTACGTCGTGCCGCAGGTGGTGGGAGTGTTCGAATCGACCAAGCAGACCTTGCCGTGGATCACGCGCGCCATGCTCCTGCTGTCAAAATTCCTGCAGGCCACCGGCCTCGCCTGGCTGGTGCTGGGTGTCGCCGCCTTTTTTGGCGCGCGCGCCGCGCTGAAGCGGGAAACGGTTCGCCGCAAATGGCATGCCTGGCTGCTGACCCTGCCGGTGATCGGCCGCCTGATCCGCGCGCAGGAGTCTTCGCAACTCGCGGCCACGCTGTCGATTTTGGTCGGCAGCGGCGTGCCGGTGTTGACCTCGCTCGCGGCCGGCGTCGGCGTGGTCGCCAACCTGCCGATGCGCGACGCGTTGCAACGCGCCGCCAACGCCGTGCGTGAAGGCGCGGGCCTCTCGCAATCGCTGGCGCAAAGCCGCCAGTTTCCACCGGTGATGGTGCACCTGATCGCCTCCGGCGAAGCCAGCGGCCGCCTGCCGCAGACGCTCGCCACTGCGGCGTACCAGCAACAGCGCGATGTGGAATTGCGCACCAACGCCATCGCCGCCATCATCGAGCCGGCGATGATGCTGCTGATGGGCGGCGTGGTGCTGGTGATCGTGCTGGCGGTGCTGCTGCCGATTTTTGAATTGAATCAGTTGGTCGGGAAATAAGTCTTGGCCACAGATGAACACAGATGAACGCAGATAAAGGCCACGCATGCACACCAGAATCATCTGTGTTTATCCGTGTTCATCTGTGGCAAGTATTTTCTCCTTGGTGAAATCATGAAGCCGCTTAAACCGCAATCCGCATTTACCCTCATCGAAGTCATGATCGTCGTCGTCATCCTCGGCATTCTCGCCGCAGTGGTGATTCCAAGAATTCTCGATCGCCCGGACCAGGCGCGGATGGTTGCCGCCAAGGCCGATATCGCATCGATCATGGGACAGCTCAAACTTTATCGGCTCGACAACACTTTCTATCCCTCGACCGACCAGGGTTTACAGGCATTGATCGTTAAACCCGCCACCAATCCGCAGCCGATGAACTGGAAACAGGGCGGCTACCTCGAGCGACTGCCGAACGACCCGTGGGGACGTCCGTACCAATATCTCAATCCCGGCATCAAGGGCGAGATCGATGTCTTCAGCCTGGGTGCCGATGGACAACCGGGTGGCGACGGTGCCAACGCCGATGTCGGTTCATGGGGGCTGTGAGCGCCGGTGCCTCCCAATAGCACAAAGTCAAGCGCTGGCGCGCACTTTCGGGCATTTGTGCCCGGGAAGGCTCGCCAGTGCTTGACTCTGACTTCCGGTTTTACCTTGATCGAGATCCTCGTCGTCATCGTCATCCTCGGTATCGCCACCATGCTCGCCAGCGCGAACCTGTTCCAGACGGATGAAGAAAGACTGCAGCAGGAAGGCGAAAAACTGCTGGCCGTACTGCAGCTGGCGCGCGACGAGTCGGCGTTCGGCGGGCGGGTGATCGCGGTAACAATGACCGGGAATGAAATCCAGTTTCTGGAACGCGATTTCGCCGATCCGTCACGCTGGAATGCGTCATCCGTCGAAGGGCTGAAACCGCGCGCGTTGCCGGATGCGTTCAAGGCGCAACTGCGCGTCGGTGCTGCCGCGGCCGACGCGAAGGACAATTACATTACCTTCCTGCCCATCGGCGTGTCAGCGCCGTTTGAAATAGTGCTGCAAGGGCCGCCCGGTTCGCGCAAGATTTCCGGTGATGCGATTGGCAATCTGCGGCTTGGCAAAGGCTGATGCAATGAGGTTTCATCGGCCGACCACCGATACGCGACTTCCCCCTCTCAATGCGCGAGTCCGGGGGGGATTTTTCGGCGGTCAACACTTGTGCAAACGGCGAAAATCCCTCCCCCGCCTCCCTTTTTCAATGGGAGGAGCCGAACCGCGCCTTGTGTCCGCTTGGCCACGCCACGGCGGCTTCACGTTGATCGAAGTCCTGGTCGCACTCGCCATCCTCGCCATCGCGCTGGCCGCTGCTGCGCGCGCGGCGAATGTCGCGACCGACAGTGCGCAGGAAACGCGCCTGCGTACGCTGGCGACGTGGGTCGCGCAGAATCGCGTCGCCGAGATGCAAGCAACAAGAGCATTCCCCTCGACCGGCACCGTCAGCGGCCGCAGCGGCATGGCCGGCATCGAGTTCGAATGGCAGCAGGTCACTACGGCAACACCGAACGCGGCGTTTCGCAAGGTTGAATTGAAGGTGCTGCGGCCCGCACAGACGCAATCGTTGTTCACGTTGAATGCCTACCTGGTGCGGCCGCCGGGAGGCGGGTCGTGACCGTCCGTCTTGCGAAAAGGCAACGCGCCTTCACGCTGGTGGAACTGCTGATCGCGCTCACTATCTTTGCCATCATGGCGGTGATGTCGTATCGCACCCTCGATTCGGTGTTCCAGACGCGGCAGCATTTGAGCACCGAGACCGCGCGCCTGCGTGATGTGGCCCTGCTGTTTGCGCGCCTCGATGATGACTTCACCACGCTCCTCGACCGGCGGCCGCGCAATGCCGACAATCTGCTGGACGATGCCCTGCGCCTGACCGCACTACTGCCGGGTGCCGATGATGCCACGCTGGTATTCACGCGCAGCGGCTTTGCCGGCAGCAGCGGCATGGCCGCGACGCCGCAACGCGTCGGCTATCGATTGAAGGAAGGCGTGCTGGAACTGGTGTTATGGCCGAGCCTGGATAGCGCGCCGCGCACCGCGCCGCAAGCGTATCCCGCACTCGGCCAGGTGCGCGACGCCAAGTGGCGGGCGATGGATGGGACTGGCATCTGGCAAAACGTCTGGCGATCGACGCCGGTTGGTGGCGCGACCGCGGCCGGCGCACCCAGCGCCTATCCCGCGGCGCTGGAATTATCGATCACGCTGGCGAGCGGTGAACAGTTCACGCGGGTGTTTGCGCTGCGCAGGGGGGATTCGTGATGCGCGGTGCATCAACATGCGAATTCCTTAATTCGAGAAACAGACAATCCGGCGTCGCCATCATCACCGCCCTGCTGGTGGTGATGCTCGCCGCCGGCATCGCCGCGTTCCTGCTCGCCCAGCAAAGCCAGGCGCTGACCCGCACGGCGCGCGCCGGCGAGCGCGCGCAGGCGGCGCTGTATGCCGCGCCGACGCTCGACTGGGCGCGCTCTGCGCTATTTGAATTGCAGCAGAAGTCGGCGCGGGTGGACCTGACGCAGCCGTGGGCGCAGGGCCTCAATGCCATTCCGATCGATGGCGCCATGGCCGCCGGCGCGTTGCGCGATGAAGGCGGCCTGTTCAATCTCAATAACCTGGTCGAGAACGGGGTGAAGAGCGAGCCGGACATGCTGGTGTTTGCCCGCCTGCTCAGCGAACTCAAGCTCAACCCCGATCTTGCGCATGCGGTGGCCGACTGGATCGATGCCGACGATGAACCGAGCGGCGCTGCCGGCGCGGAGAGCGCAACCTACATGGCGCTGCCGAACGCGTATCGCGCCGCCAACCAGAATCTTCTGCAGGTCGACGAGCTGCGCCGGATGCGCGGATTCGACAGCGCCGTGGTGACGCGACTGCGGCCTTTCGTCACCGCCCTGCCGCTGCGCACGCCAGTCAATCTCAACACCGCACCGCAGGAAGTGCTGGCGGCCGTTTTTCCGACGCTGGCGAGCGACGAAATCGCCGCACTCGCCAAGTACCGGCTCACCAAGCCTTTCGCCAGCAAGAGCGCGATCGCGGAATCGCCGATGCTGAAAAGCGTTCCCGCCGCAGCCGTTGCCGGAGCCGACGTCACCAGCCGATTTTTCTCCGTCATCATCGCCATCGACAATGCCGGCGCGCAGATCCGCCAGTCCGCCCTGCTGCAGCGCGCCGCCGGCGAAGGCAGCGCCGCCAGCGGCTGGCCCCGTATAATTTGGGTCAGAACCGATTAGGGGCTTGTTGAAATCCGGGATACTAATTCTCTGTGCGGCATTTCAATTGGCACTTCCCTCTTTGAAAAAGGGGGATTGAGGGGGATTTTCGGTGTGTCCTGCCGCGC
>JANNGY010000313.1:0-4000 GCA_031404095.1 Betaproteobacteria bacterium
GTACCGGTTTCCATCCCGAGTACACCGGACGCGACAACATCTTCCTTGCATCCGCCCTGATGGGTTGGAGCCGTGCCGAGACACGGGACCGCATCGACGATATCCTCGCCTTTGCCGATATCGGCACGCATATCGACCAACCTGTCAAAACCTATTCATCGGGAATGGTGGTGCGACTCGGATTCGCCGTGGCCACGGCGCTTTCGCCCGATCTGCTGGTGACCGACGAAGTACTTGCCGTCGGCGACGAATCTTTTCAGAAAAAATGCCTGCGCTGGATGGAGAATTTTCGCGCGCGCGGCGGCACACTTTTGCTTTGCTCTCACAGCATGTATCACATTCAGTCGCTTTGCCAGAAGGCCATCTGGATTCACACCGGACGCGTCAGGCAACAAGGCGAGGCCTTTGCGGTCACCCAGGCCTACCTTGCCTATCATGAAGCCAAGAGTTATCGCGAACTCTCACCCGTTTCAGCGCCGTCAACAGGCGCCCCGTATCCTCTGATCGAAACCATCTGGACTGAAGGCGCCGACGGAACTCAGGGTGACGCCTTCGACATGGGCGATGATATCTCGCTGTGTGGAATATTCACCAGCGTGGACGATGAACCGGGCGTTGTCATGGTCGGCGCAACGAGGATGGACGGTACCCCGGTATTCGGCACGTTCTCCAACGATGCCGGTTTCACGGCAACCCGTCTCGATGGAAAGCGGTATGGCTTTCGCGTCAATTTCACCGCCATTCCACTGCTGCCCGGCATGTATCGATTGCGGGCGCACACGCTGGATGTGCATGGCCTGCGGCTGTTTGATACGCGGGAAATGCTGGTAACCATTCGGGGACAGACCCGGGATCATGGATTTGTGCGCCTGAACCATCGCTGGTTGCCCGGTCATGAGCGTGCTCCTTTGCCATGATCGCGTCCGAATTGAGCCCGGAACTGCGGGTCCTTGCCGAGACGGCGCTGAAGCACCAGCAATCAAGCCGGTTCGCGGAAGCAGCACAAAGTTATGCCAAGCTGTTATCACGCGCGCCGCAGTTGTGGCCCGCCTGCTATAACCTCGCGCTGGTTTACCAGCATCTTCAGCGCCTGCCCGAGGCCGCCGAGATGTATGCGCGCGCCGTGCAACTCAATCCACAGTTGGCTGCGGGCTACAACAATCTTGGCAACGTCCTGAAGGCGCTGAAAAATGACAGTGCTGCAATCGACGCCTACCAGCAGGCCCTGGCACTCAATCCGGCGTTGGCCGAAGCAAGTTACAACCTCGCGATCATGTTGCAGGCAAGGGGCGAACGCGAGGCGGCAATCGATGCGTTTCGTCAAGCCGTGGCAGGCAATCCTTCGCACAGCGATGCCTGGGATGCGCTGTACCGCGCTTTGCTCGGCGAGGGGCGACTGGAGCAGGCCATCCAGGCTTTCCTCGACTGGGAAAGTGTTGGGGAACTAACTCCGGAATTGGTGGTGGCCGGCCTTGCCCTTTGCCGACCGATGGGTGATCATCAGCGTGAAAAACGTTATCTTGCACAGGCCCTGACCTGGCCGTTCGCCCGTTTCACGCCTGAACAATTCGCGCCTGTCCTGGGCATGAGCCAGTACTTCGACTTGAGCCGCAGCAACCTGCTTTCCTGTTATCGCCGATACGACCACGCCGTTGCCGCACGCCGGCCGGCCAAGGTGCCCCTGCTATCGCATCGGGCCGCGGATCAACGCTTGCGCATCGGTTATGTCTCGGGTGATTTCCGCCAACACGTCATGGGGCGAATGATGCTGGAGGTCATCGCGCGCCATGATCGCACTCGTTTCAGCATCCTGCTGATTTCAACCTGCAGCCGTGACCGGCAGGACGCAATCACGGCTGAATTTCGCCGCCATGTCGATGGCTTTGCCGACGTCAGTGAGCTTGACGACCATGCGGCCGCAAGAAGCATTGCCGAGGCGGACATCGATGTTCTCGTCGACCTGGCGGGACACACCAATTCCGCGCGGCCCGGCATATATACGCACCGGCCGGCGCAAAACATTGTTACGCATCTCGGCTATCACGGCTGCCTCGGGCTCTCGGCAGTCGATTACAAGTTGACCGACGCGATCGCCGACCTCGACGACGCAGTTGCCTACCAGATCGAGAAGCCATTTCCGCTTGAAGGCTGTGTCTTCCCTTTCACGCAAATTGCACCGGCGGATGCCGATCCGGATCTGGGCTTGAATTTGAAATTGTCGGGCAAATTCGTTTTTGGTGCCTTCCTGAACGTTTTGAAGCTGTCTCCACGATGCCTCGCCACGTGGGCCCGCGTGCTCGACGCGCTGCCGGAGGCGATGCTCCTGTTCTCGCCGCTGGATTCAAATGAGCAATTGTCTATCGAGCGCGTCACCGCGGCGGGCGGCATCGATCGTTCGCGTATCGCGATCCTTGAATTACCTCAGCGCGACGACGCAACACTTCGCGCGCGCTATCGCCTGGTGCACGCGGTACTCGATACTTTTCCTTATGCCGGCGGCGACACCACGCTGGCGGCGCTCGATATGGCTGTTCCGGTGGTAACGCTGGCGGGCGAACGTCAGAGTGAACGCATTGGTGCGAGCCTCCTTTCTCACCTTGGGCTGGACGAACTTGTCGCTGACACAGAAGATGGCTTTGTCGATGCTGCGGTCAGGCTCGCCAGGGAGCCGGCATTCCTGGCAGAGACCCGGCAAAGAATTGTGGAACGGACAGCCGCAGCGGTTTCCAATGCCGATCACTACACGCGATCACTCGAAAACGCATTCCTCAATATCGCAGCACGAAAGCCGGTCGCCGGTGAAATGAAGCTCACCGCGCCGCAGTTTTTCCAGGCCTTTCACGATTGCATGCGCCGCCTGCTTGCCGCCAATGATGAGATGGAGAGGCGCGAAATTGCCGCTTTGCTTGCCGAATTGCGCCGCGAGCAGCCGGGCTATCCACCATTGTTGCATGCACAAATTGAACTGGCACAGGCACTTGGTGATCCGGCATTGGTCGCCAGCAGCATGGCTGAGCTCGTCAAACTGTTCCCGGACGATATCGATGCCCGTCTTTCGCTTGCGGACTTTTTGGTCCAGCAGAATGCAGCCGCCGAGGCGTTGAAAGTGATCGATGACGCAATGAGCCCCGACCACACCAATGTGCGCGCTTTGCAACTGCAAACCCTTGCACATATCCAGTTGCGTCAATGGGAGCCTGCGCGCCGGGTCAGCGAAATGGTTGTCGAAATGGCGCCTGCGGATACGCAGGCCTTGTTCCGGCATGGAACCGTACTTTCGCATCTCGGGGAAGTTGAAGCCGCGCTGACGTTTCTAAATCGAACATTGATTCTCGCACCGGAACATGCGGAAGCAGCGTACAACGCCGGTGTCATCCTCGCGGAGCTTGGCAATCACCTCGATGCTGGGACGGTGTTTCGCCGCGCCCTGGGGACGTCTGCTGCGCGCTTGGCGCACTTGCGCTTGCTTCAGTCGCTTTGGGTCAGTCGGCGTCGGGCTGAATGGAAAGCGGAAGCGCAGCGATTCGCCAACACTTATGCAGGACATGAGTACTCGCGGCTGCTCGAATGCCGTCTTGCCCGTGACCGTGGTGACCTAACGGAAGAGGCATCGATCCTGTTGCCGCTCTGTGAACGGGCAATCCTGATCGAGAACGACGCGATTGCCGCAGAATTGATCGGTGAGATTCTGAAGTTCTTGCCCTTTCACGATGTCTCACCCCACCTGCTTCAGCACCTCCACCAACGGTTCATCCATGCACTCGCCGCGCAGCATCCGCCGATTCCCTGGGCCATCCCGACAGAAATATCGCCACAAAGGCGTGAAGTAAGGCTCGGCTACCTCGTCGATTTTTCGCTACCGGTCGTGGCGGAGGTGATCGCCGGGCTCGTCCTCCATCGGGATCGCCAAAAAATTGCGATGAGCGTTTATGCCGTGAGCCCGCCCAATTTGACACCGCGTGACCAACTCGGTGCCGCCGGCATCGAGGTGGTGAGCCTC
>JANNGY010000314.1:0-14289 GCA_031404095.1 Betaproteobacteria bacterium
GGCACCGGGTCCGACTCATGTGCGCGCTGGTCTGTACCAATGCTAGAGTCCGGTTTCCCACCCAAGAGTACATTCATGCCTTTCCTCATCGCCACGCTGCTCGCGCTGATCAGCTTCGGCGCTACCGCCGAACCGCTGAATGATGGCCCTTACGTGCTGCATCAGGATAAAACCACCGAGGCCATCTGGGTCTGCGATGGCGTCGTAAAGCCCCTTGCGCTCGACTCCGGCGCCAAGCTCAGTGCACCCTGCGGCGACGTAACCGGATTTGCCTTGAACGCCGCCAACCCCGTCGCCCCGGATGAGCTGCCGCTGCCGAAGCGGTGGGCGGCTGTGTCGGATATCCACGGCCAGACAGGGCTGTTTCTTTCTTTGCTGCGCGCGCAAAAGATCATTGGTGCGAAGAATCAATGGACGTGGGGCAAAGGCGTGTTGGTGATCAACGGCGATGTTTTCGATCGCGGCTCGCAGCAAACCGAAGCGCTGTGGGCCATCTATCGCCTGGCGCAGGAAGCAAAGGCAGCGGGCGGCAGCGTGCAGATGGTGCTCGGTAATCACGAATCGATGGTGCTGCGCGGCGACCTGCGTTATCTCGCCCCCAAGTACCTGGCGGTCGCCAGGCTGCTGCAGCGCACCGTGCCGGAGCTGTACAGCAAGGACACCGAGCTGGGCCAGTGGCTGCGCACCCGCGCCACGGTACTGAAACTCGGCGACACGCTGTTCGTCCACGGCGGCATCAGCCCCGATCTGCCGAAACACGCGCCGGAACTCACCGCGCTCAATGCGAAGATTCGCGCGCGGCTGGGCGACGGCCGCGAGGCACTCAAGGATGATCCGCAGGCCAGCTGGCTGTTCGCCAATCACGGTCCGCTGTGGTATCGCGGCTATTTCAGCCTGCCGCGCGCGAGTAGCGCCGAGATTGATGCGCTGCTGAAACAGTTTGGCGTCAAGCGCATCGTGGTCGGGCACACCACGCGCGATGAAATCGTTTCGCTCTATGGTGGACGCGTGATCGGCATCGACGCCGACCTCAAGGACAGCGCGCCCGGTGAACTGCTGCTATGGGAAAACAATCGCCTGATGCGCGGCCTGGCCGACGGCAGCCGGAAGGCCCTGCCTGCTGGTGATGACGATGGCACCGTCAATGCACTCTTTCCGGATGCGGAAGATCGGGCAGCTGCCAAGGCCAAGGATGAGCAGGCGGCAAAGGATGCGAAGGGGAACTTCTATTAACCCCTGTCGTACCGGCGAAGGCCGGTACCCAATTTTCGCAAGTCATTGAGTTGCAGGAAAAATTTGGCCCCGGACTAAATCCGGGGCGACAGATTTGTAGGTTTTTAGAAGTTCCCGAAGGCAAAACACTAGCATCCGCGGGCGTTTCCGGGCATTTTCGGTCTGCAAGCCGCACCAGTGCTTGTTGTAGTTCGACTCTTGAGGTCAATTCAAGCATTGTGATGCAACGGCAGAAGTGGACCAGGAGATTTCCAGTATCGTTGCCAGCTCTTCGCCGGGACAGGCTTCTTTTCCCGGGATGTTGGAATATTTTGAACAAAGATCTGTTTGCCAGACATGCAATCAGCAAGCGGCCACGCAAGGAAGCGTTGGTTGGCGCAAGCCGTAGCGATCCATTCGGCCGACGCATTGTTCACGTTGCAGTTTGTCCCGCCAATTCTCGCAGCACAACAACAAAGAGGAGTCAGAATGGCTATCAGGATTCGCGTGGCACCGGTTTTCCTTGCCACCAGCATGTTGCTCGCCGCGCCCGGCGTTTGGGGAGCGGAGCCCGACCAGGAAATGCGCAAGGCCGCCGCAATGATTGCGAGCGTGGAAAAGCCGATGGCGAAGCGCGACCTCAAGGGATACTGCGCGGCCACGAGAGGTTCGCCTGATTATCCCGGCTACGTCGCGCGCGCCTGCCAGGCGTATGTGAAGAATAATTTCAAGAAGGCCGAGGATTGTTCGGAGGCGAACGTCAAACAAGAGATTGCAAAAGACAACGCCACCTGCCTGGCGATGTCGCCCGGCGACTTTGACAATGAAATGGCGACCCAGCGCAAGGGTTGGGAGCGCACTTTCGGATCGATGAAGGAAAAAGGCGTGGACGCGGACAAACTCATGAAGGAAGAACGGGCGAAGATTCAATAGACGTGCGTGACGGGGCGGACGCGGCGTTCTTGAATGTGCGGCGGGCTACCCATCAGATCCTGCAGATCTCGCCAGACTGGCCAGGAAGCGGCAAGGTCCTGCAACATCGAGAACACCAAAGGCGCACTCCAACCCCCTGGTCCTGACAAGGAGATGCTTACCTTGTCAGGCGCGTTCGATGATGCGCAATCAATTCTGATATTTCAATCGCGAGTTCAAGCGAGACGGGATCCGGCAACGACCTTTCGGCGGCGTGCCCATCCAAGGCCTGCAAGCCCCAAGCTCAAAAGCGCCAGTGTGCCGGGTTCAGGGACCGGGACCGGGGAGCCGCCGCCTTGATCATATCCGTTGCTGCCGTACCCGGTACCCTCACAGCCGATGGAGATATTGTCGTGTATCAACGTCACCTGTGTCTCGGCCGACAGGAGTCTGCCGCAACTCATTGTCAGATTGCCGTCACTGCTGATAAGGTCATGCGCAAGGACGTTTCCGGCGAACGAATTGCCGTTGAGGGTCGCGGCGCTGGCGACCGTCCAATACAGCCCGACACCGGCACCGCTACCGACATTTTGCACGGTAACACTTGAGGTGGACCCGGTGATGAGTGTGCTTGTAAACAGAAAATTCCACACCGCGGTGCTGCTGCCTCCGCCGTCGAGAATCAGGTTCCCCACCAGATTCTCTGTCGCGGCGGAAACGGTATAGGTGCCCGGGGCGATCGTGCCGCCAAGGAAAGCCTGGAACGCGTCCAGGTCTCCTGCCGCAACGTTGGTGCCTGGCCCGTTGGCATTCACGGCGAGGATCGCCGCGTCAAGTTGTATCTGGGCGTTCTGCGCGAGCGCGGTATTTGGTTGTAGGGATCCGGACGAAAAGACGTACCCGCCGCCGACCGAGGCATTGGGGGCGGAACCCAGGTTTCCGCCGATGGTGCTAGTGGCGACATTGGTCACCCCGGCGGCGCCCAGAACCGCAAAGCTCGCCAGATCCGAACCGAGTATCGGTGTGGCCAACACCTGGGACGGACCATAAGCAAGCGCGACGAACAACGGTATTGCCAATTTCTTAGCGTTCATTTTCCTTTTCCTTTTTTGCGAGGCACATGCCTTCGAAGAAGGAGAATCACCGCGCACTTCTACCAACGCAATAACCATGCCAGACACTAAGCGCGTTGAAAAATATGAATGTATAGAATGACTTTTTTGAGAGTGTAAGAATTAACGATGCTATATGTGTGCCATCACACAATGGATTCGCAAAAACAAGCCGCGCAACAATCGGCAGCAGATCAGCCTGGCCTATCCTGTTGGTCCACCACTCACTTTCCTCTGGCCCAAGCTATTTTCACGTAATTTGCATAGAGATGGCGCCAGAGTTGCAACATCAGGTATTGCCGCCCCACATGGCAGCGAACGGGCCCCCTTCCTTCATACTCAAACAACCATGACGCCACCCGCAAGCCGCCCTTCCATTTCACACATTCGCACCGCTGGCATTGATGATCTGGATGCCGTCGTCGAGGTCACCAACCGCGCTTTTGTCTGCGAGCTGGCGTTCGTGACCGGCGATCGCACCGACGCGCCCGACATCCGTCAACGATTTGCAAACGGCATTTTCTTCGTGATCGACGATCCTTCGGATAAAGCGCGCTTGCAGGGTTCGGTGTTTTGCTCGGTTGACAAATCGCGCGGTTATCTCGGCCTGCTGTCGGTCGACCCCGGCGCGCAGGGACAGGGACATTCGCGGAAACTGGTGGCGGCGGTAGCGCAGCATTGCCGTGGCGCAGGCTGTCAATTCCTCGACATCACCGTCGTCAACGCGCGCGATGACCTCTTTCCGTATTACGCCAAGCTGGGATTTGCCGCGTTTGATGTGTTGCCCTTTCCGCTGCCGGAACGGGCGCGGCAGCCCTTGCACCTGGTCAGGATGACCAAGCCGTTGCTTCCGCCGCCGCAGATGACATCACGGCCATAGTCGGTGCCGGCGCTGTTCCCTGCCATCGGCGGGGCAAGACGCGCGTCCGGTGTCACCCTTTCAAATATTCTTGAGGCCGCCAGCGCGATAATTTCCCATGCCGGCGCGCATGACGACGAATCGCGCAAGCAGAAAGTGCACAACAAACGCGACTCCCATCGCCGGAAGGCTCGCGGAAACAAACCTGAAGATCGGCTCCGAGTCGAACGTCAACGGATTCAGAAGGGCCAGGTAGACGAAAGCGCCGGCACCGAGCGCGGCAAAGGCGCCGGGATTGATACGCTTCCAGAAATAATAGTCGCTGCCGGCGTGGTTTTCGTAGAGCGCGCGGAGGTTGACCCGGTTGCCGCGCAGGCCGATGCGATCCGCCAGCGCAATGCCGCACGCCGGCGCCAGCACGGCCTGGTTGAAAGCGACCAATGTGTTGAACCGGTCGTACAGTGCGTCGGTCGCCAGCAGCACAATGATCGCGGCGCCCAGCAGGACCAGCAGCGTGATCCCGGACCATCCGAGCGACTGCGCGCGCGGCCCGAAAATCTGGATCATGGTCTGGCAATTTCCCTGGGCCATCCCGACCAGGCTGCTCAGGTTGGCCAGCGCCAATATCAACAGCAGTACTACGCCCCCCAACGGCCCGACGATCGGCACCATCCAGGTAACCGGGTCCGAGCTGCCGAGTACCAGCGCAGAGGTCAATCCCACCACATAGGCCAAGCCGTTGACCGGAACATAGCCGATGAAGGAGCCCCACACTGCTGCGCGCTGGGTTTTTGCGTAGCGCCCAAGGTTCGCCGCGACATTGAACCAGCTGATCCCGGACGCAATATTGAGCTCGATGGCGAGCATGATACTTTTTACGCGATCCGGATCCGGCTTGATCGCCGGCGCGGCGGCGATTTCGGCCAGGGAAAACCGGGAAAAAATCGAGGCCATCAGCCACACGCAGAGCAGGATGAGCGCGGGCGCGGCCAGCAGGTTGAGCAGGCGGACGCCATTGCTGCCGCGGGCAATCAGGCGCCAGGTAACGAACAGCACCAGCAGCGACACCAGCATCGCCAGCGTGGATCCGCCAATGGGCAAGGCGGGCAAACTGCTGCGGGCGATTTCCGCCACGGCTTTTCCGGTCATGGTTGCCAGCAGCGCGGCCCAGCCGATGACCATCAGAAAGATGGCGAGCAGTACGAAAATCAGCACGCCCAAAGGGCCATAGACCGAGCGCTGGTGCACGAAAAACTCGGTGCCCCACTTCGATGAAGGCAGGACCACCGCCAGCAACAACAGGATCACACCGATCGCGTTGCCGACGAAGATGGCGAAAATGCCGTCCCAGAATCCGACAAACTGCGCGGTCGCGCCGCCGAACAGGAATGCCCAGGTCGCGATCGCCAGGCCAGACTTGACGCACATGACATCGATGAGGTTCCAGTTGCGGTCGGAACGGATCAGCGGCAGGCTTTCGGCCAGTGCACCGCTGGCCGGTGTTGCCGCCATCGATTCGGGGCATGATTCGAGTGGGGACGTGGCCGCCATCTGCTACAGGGCCTGCCACACGGGGACGGCGATGCATGAAGCCAGCAACAGTGCCAACAGCCAGCCATGGTCCGAGCGGGGAAGGTCTTCGAAGGCAGGGTCGTCTGCCTGTTCTTCGGCGATGACCACGAGTCTTCTTTCAAGCTCGGCACGCAAGTCGTCGTTCAGCATCGTCGCCCCCGCTGGAAAAGACTGACCTTACCCGTGAAGCCGTTGCGGCACAAGCGAAACGACTGCCCGTATCGTGCAACACGGCGTCCGCGACTGGGGCTCAGTTCAAGTTCAGCCGCTTCAACACTGATGCGAAACGCGGATCATTGCGCATCGGGTCGAGCTGCGGATCCACCTTGGTCACGGACGCGTCGCGGTCACGCTGATCGATGGCACGATTCAAATAGCGAAAGGCGTCGTCGATTTCACCGGCCTGGGCGGCAAACACCGCGGTGAAGTAGTGCTGATCCTGCACGGTCTCCCCATATTTTTTACTCCAGGCAAGACGTGTGCGCCAATACACCCTGGGGTCCGCCTTTGCAGCCGGGCTGTTGACCTTGGCTTGCAACTCATCGAGCACACTATCCGGCAGCCATGGCCGTTTGACCCTCCGATAGGCCGCGATGGCTTCCATGAACCGCCCATTCGATTCGTGGCAGCGCGCGACGACGATGTGCTGGAGCCAGAAATTCGGGTCGAGTTCGAGATTGAGACCGGCCTGCCTGATGGCCTCGTCGCAGCGATTCATGTAATGGAGAAGACTGGCAAGGTTAAATGCGATGAACCCATTAAGGGGATCGAGGGAAACGGCACGCCGTTGTGCGGCAAGTGCCTCTTCCAGCCGGCCAGTCGGCATCAGCAAGCTGCGGCTATAGCCATCCCACACCTCGGCATCGCCCGGATTCAGTTCGACGGCGCGCTTCGCGTAAGGCTCTGCTTTTTTCCAATCCCAGTAGCCCCGCGAATAGACAGCCGCCAGCGTCAGATTAGCCTCGACGGATCGATCATCCGCGGCCAGCGCTTTTTTCGACAAAGCTTCGGCGCGGGCATAGGCCTCGGCCCAGGACGCATCTCCCACCAGCGCCGAGCGAAAGTGGTAAGTGGCCAGCCCGGCATAACCCAGCGGTGACGCGGGATCCATTTCGATGACCCGTTCAAAGTACGCCCGCGCGCGTTGCCGGTCTTCTTTTGTGCGATAGGGGCCGATCGAAATCAGGTGCGCTCCCTTCCGGTAGAGCACGTAAGCCTCGGGGTTGCTGCGGGCGCGCTTTTCCAGCTGATCCTTTTCCGGCTCCAACAGGCGTGTTTTCAGAGCGGCTGCAATTTCGGCAGTCACCTCGCTTTGTACCGCCAGCACATCCTTGATATCGCGATCGTAGGACTTCGCCCACAGGTGGCCCTCCTTGGCCGGATCGATCAATTGCGCGGTGATGCGAAACCGCGTATCACTGCGCCGCACGCTGCCCTGCAGAATGTGGGCGACACCCAATTCGCGCGCAATCTCGCGCAACGACTTCTTTGAATCTTTGTAGGCAAGGATGGAGGTTCGGGAGATCACTTTCAGGTCGGAAATCTGCGCAAGCTGGGTTACCAGGTCCTCGGTGATGCCTTCACTGAAAAATTCATCCTCCCGCGCCCCGGAAAAGTTGCTGAAGGGCAGCACCGCGATCGATTTGCGGTTCGGTTCGGCGGAATCCGTTGCAGGCGTTCGCCAGGCAAAGACGGCCAGGGCGACGATTGCGATCAGTGCCGCGCCGGCGGCGGCCAGGCGGAATCGCGGGGTGGCCGGCCAGATATGCCGATCGCTCGCCGTCGCGTGATGATGCGCGTCCGGTTTGACCACCGTGGCGGCGGGGGCGGGGGCGGCGTTTCCGGCAGATGCGGAAAGATCGAGCCTTGCCGCTTCCGGGGGCGGCGGCGAAGAAGACACGGGTACCACCTCGATCGGTTCGGCCGGCACCCTCACGTCGGCCACAAACCGGTAGCCCCGGCGCGGCACCGTCAGGATATAGCGATGTTCGGCACCGTCATCACCGAGAACGCGGCGCAAATGCGAGATTGCCTGGTTGAGGTTGTTCTCCTCGACGATCATGCCCGGCCAGATGGCCGCCATCATGCGATCTTTTTCCAGCACGTCACCGGCGTTTTCGACGAGGTATAACAGCGTGTCGAATTGCTTAGGCGTGAGTGACATGGCCTCACCATCGCGGCGCGATAGGACCCGCTTCCGCGAATCAATCCGGAAGTCGCCGAATTCCAGCAAGGTCTGAATTCCCTGGTTCAAGCAGGTTTCCTGTAGTCGGCGCGCCGCAGACGCGGAATGCGGATTGGGTGGCACATGGGTACTGGTCGAAATACTACTTGCTGTCGATGCCGCCGTGCTGATTTTTTATGAAGGCGTGCCAATTTCTCCAGACTAACCGGCCGGAAAGCCAATGTGGGCGCGGACTTTGCCGGTTTTCACTTGCGCGCGCTTTGGACCGTGTCATTCATAACTTCTCAGAAGAACTCATGGCGCCGCCAAAGATTTTCAATGGCCTGGCCGCCAATACTGGCCTCACTGGATGACGCCTGCCACCGGGCCGCAAGCCAGCTTTCCGACACACCTCACAAGGAGCCTCACATGAACAAGACAAACCGCACGATCGCCCTGGCCTCAAATGATGCCCGTACCTCAATGATCCAATCCCTCGCGCGACTTTCGCTGGCGGCATTGGTCACGGCAGCTTCCCTCGCCTCCGCAGTGGAAACGGTGGAAATGGTGAAATTGGTCGCTCTGGCCGGCACCACCACCACCGCCAAAACCTACGCCACACCCGAACAGTCACTGGCGACCATTCAAGTGCTGAGCGGCTACGACACCAGCGTCCGCAATCAACTGCTTGCCGTGGCCCGCTATCCTAACCGCCCGGAAGCGCGCCGGGCGCGTCTGCAAGGTACGGTGGCGGTGGAATTCAAGATCGACCGGCAAGGCATCCTGCAAGATGCCGGCATCGTCCTGTCGTCGCATTCGAAAATTCTCGACGCCGCCGCGCTGGCCAACGTGCGATGGGCAAAATACCAGGCGTTCCCCGTCGAACTCGCGTCGGGCGAATTGGACCGCCGCTACAAAGTCACATTCGACTTTCGGCCGCCAGCTCAAACCGAATAGACTTTGTTGGCCAAATAAAGCAAGGCCAGCGCATTGGTGTCGGTGAAGTGCATCTGGTCGTACGACACCATCGCCATGATGTCGACATTGAACATCCGCGATACCTTGAAGCGCGTAAGGAATCAGGTCTCTTGAATGTTAATTCGGGTTCTTTTGTCCTGCGTCAATACGCCCGGTCAAGAAGGCGATCTCAATATAGTTACCGCGTTGTCAGGAGGCCATCATGGATCTTTTTACCGTGCTTTTATTTGCCGCGTTCGGCGCCGTCGTGATTTCGCTGGGGGGCGGCATCCTGTCGATGATCAATGGGGGCGAGATCGGCCACAAGGACGGCGTGCAGTGGATGACCATGCGTGTCGGCTTTCAGGCAGTCGCGTTCGTTTTGTTGCTGCTCGCGCTGCTGGTCAAGGGTTAGCCTCGCTGCGCGGGGCGAGACACCGCGCAGAAGCTGGCGAATCAGCGGGGTCACCTTCCTCGCCACACCGCTGCGAAACCGGGGCAGCGGCGCGCTTCTTCGGGTCAATGGAATTATTTACCCCTCCTGCGGCGCCGGCTGAATTCCCTCGCGCCACGTCAATCGCCAAAAAACGGCATTACGTCACGAGCACCTTCACATCCGGATACCCCATCAACTTCAGGATGAAGTAATTGGCCGCTGCCTCGCCTGGATCGTCAGCGAAGCAGACGATCTCGGCATAGCGCGGCAGCCCGGCCTTGACGAGGATGGTCCAGATGTCTTTCGCGGCTTTGGGTGTGCCGTCGGCATTCACCAGATCGGTATAGGGCAGGTGAATGACCTTGCCATCCTGCGCTTTGACCGGCAACGCCTTGCCCGATGCGATGAAGACCTTAGGATACGGTCCCTGGGCGCCAGGCGTCGCGCTCATCACAATGCCCGGGCGCAGATTGGCCGGGTAGGTGGTGGCGGGGATGGCCAATTCCTGCGGCGACTTCCGCGGGCCCACCACGGTCGCTTCCTTGGTCAGGGTAAATCCCCCCAGACCCCAATCGTCAACCGAGTCCATGAGGACGGATACTTTTTTCTGTCCCAGCTTCTCCAGCATGAGAAACGCCAGGGCCGCATTGGCGTTCAGGCCACCGTCCGAAATGATCACCGCCTCGTGGGCGACGTCGACACCGGCTGCACCCAGCACCTCGGCCAACTTTGCCGGTGTGGCGAGATGGCGCTTGAACACGTCGGCGGGAATGTTGATGGCGTAGGGCACATGATTTTGCTTGAAAGACTCGGCGGAACGCACATCGACCACGCTGAGCTTGGCCACGTTGAACATGCGCATCATCGGGCTGCCCCATCCATTCACCCACGATTTATCGCGCGTCATGTTGGGCGCGTCGTAGGTCCAGTAGGGCAGGCCCCGGTCGTCACGCAGCCATTCCAGTTGGGATTCCTTGTAGAGCTTGACCCTGGGGTAGTCCAGCATGAACTTCATGGCGAAGAACGGTGCGCTGGCGGCGATGCCGCCGCCGCAATGGCTGTAAACCTGCTGTTCAGGTTTAACCCCCAGGTAGACCAGCATCTGACGGATCTCCGCAGCGGATTTGAACGTCTTGTCCGCATTGAAGAAATCCGTGCTGGGCGCCGAGATGGCATTGGGGATATGGCCTGCACGGTCAAAAAACTTGGTGGCGCCAAAGTGGTGTTCGGCTTCCAGGGCCTCCACCAGCGCGTGGTTCACCGGATCGCCGGAGGCCACCAGGAATTCCGGCAACCGGACGCGCACGTCCTCCCTGAGTTTCGCAACGCGGAAGTTTCCCGGCTTCGGCGCGGCACTTGGGTCCTTCGTGACCGTGCCGCCGGTCGCCTGCCACTTGGCCATGCCACCATCGAGGACAAACATATCATCGGCCGGGAAGCCGTGATAGTAGAGGTCAAAAAACAGGCTGGTCGCCATGTAAGTGCCGCCCTGATCGTAGATGACGACCTTCCTGCCATTGCTGACGCCCCAGGACTGGATTCGCTTTTCCATTTCGGCGGGGGGTATCTCCCGGCCACCAAAGCTGAACACATCGACGCTCACCGCGCCGGGAATGTGCTTCGCCGCGAAGAGCTGGCCAGGCGATGCGTCGATGACGAGAACATCGTCCCGCTTCAGGTTTTCTTCGAGCCACTTGACGCTGACGAGGTTGCCCCTGCCGTCTGCTGACGCGAGCGCCGGTTGCAGCATCAACAGGCCGCTCGCAACCACCACCCCAATCCAATAGTTCAATGCTTTTGACATGCTGTCCTCCGGGAACGTTATATAGGCACCTTATTCTGGCAAAGCTACATACGGCAAGGCCGATCTGATGAGCCACGGTTGCGGCAGACGGGGCACGATCCAGCAGGATCGGCCGCGCGCCGCAGAGGCGCGTTCACATCATTCGAAATTGATGCAGGAAAGTACGGCTCACCGGCAACACGTCGCCCCGGTGTTTCAAATGGATGTTTGCCGTCTCGTTATGGCCGCGCAGGACCTGCTTGATCGCGCGCAGGTTGACCACCACCGAGCGGTGCACCTGCACGAATTGTCCCGGGTCGAGCTGGCTGATGAGCTCCTTCAGCGGCGTGCGCACCAGTCCCTCGAGCGGCTGGCCCGCCGCATCGTGCCACGCGACGAGGGTGTATTTGTCCTCCGATCGCAGAAAGTCGATCTCGTCCGCCGCCACCAGGCGCAGGGCCTGCCCCACCGACACGCGCAGCCAGCGCAATGTCGCCGGGGAATTCTTGAACACCCGTGCCGCCAGCTGATCGAGCAAGGCTTCGGTATCGGGGATATCCGGCGCCGCCCGCAGCCGCTCCTTGAGGCGCGCCACCGTATCCATCAGGCGCGCCAGCTCCACCGGCTTCACCAGGTAATCGAGCGCGCCCTGGTCGAAGGCCTGCACCGCGTACTGGTCGTAGGCGGTGACGAACACCACGTGCGCGCGGCGGCCGATGAAGCGCGCCGCTTCGATACCCGACAGCCCCGGCATGTGCACATCGAGAAAGCAGATGTCGGGCCGCTGCGCTTCAAAACTCTCGACCGCGGCGCGGCCATTGCGCGCCTGCGCCACCACTTCCAGTTCCGGCCAGGTTTGCGCCAGCAGGCGCGTGAGCGATTCGCGCAACAGCGGCTCATCATCCGCAATCAGCGCGGTGACTCGCTTTGTCATTGTCGCCGTCATCCTGTTTCCTTGCGCGCCGGAAAATCGATCTCGGCACGCACGCCGTGGGGCAGATTCTCGCTCAGCGTGACGTGGGCATCCCCGCCAAAGGCCAGCTGCAATCGTTCACGCAAATTGGCGAGTCCGGTGCCCAATCCTCCTGATGCCGCCATTCCTGACATGCTCTCCCGGCCGCGCGCCAGTCCCATGCCGGTATCACACACTTCCACGCGGCAACGGCCATCCTTCAGCGTCACGCGCACATCGATGCGACCTCCCTCTTCACCGGGATCGATGCCGTGGCGCATCGCATTCTCGACCAGGGTCAGAAGCGTCATCGGCGGACACGGCAACGCGCGCGCCTCATCGCCGGCATCAACGCTGAATTGCAGGCGGTCTGGCATGCGCATGTGCATCACGGTGAGATATGCATCCACCAGTTCAATCTCCTGCCCCAGCGTGCCGGCGGGCTGGTTGAGGCGCGGCACGGTGGCGCGCAGGTAGGCGATCAGGCTCTCCAGCACCGGGGCCGCGCGCGGCGAACCGGTGCTTACCAATTCGCGCACGTTGGCCAGGGTGTTGAACAGGAAATGCGGCGCGACCTGCGCTTGCAGCAAACGCAATCGTGCGTCGAGCGCATTGCGCTCGTACTCGCTGCGCTCGAGATCGAACGTCAATGCCTGTTTGCGCGCGTCGTCCTTGATTTGCCGAAGCAGCGAAGCGACCGCAATCCACGGCGATACCAACAACCCCAGGAACGTCATGATGCCAAATCCGGACAGGCGTTTTTCGTTCTGCCACCACGGTTGCACATCACCCATGGTGGTGAAGGCGTAGGCGAGGAACGTGGCGATGGGAATCGAAAGCGCCACCGCGAACACCTGCAGGCCCCAGCGCGAAATCCATGCTGGCAGGCGCGCGGGCCAGCGCTCGAACAACCCGAAGGCAAGCAAAACGAAGCAACCGATGAACAGCACACGCCCGACCAGCACGCCATAGGACGCCTGCCAGGTCGCGAGGATGAGCAGGTGCAATACGAAGCACGTCACCAGCATCACTTTCACCCGCCGCCAGTGAAACACACGCCGCCAATGAGGCAGGTGCGCCGGGACGGGCGCGAGCGTGGATGTATTTACGGAAGCCATCGCGACAAGATACCAGCGCGGCGCGGCGGATCAAAATCGCCGGGGTCAATTCGCCAAGCGCCGCCCGCTATGAAGCATCAAGGCCCCACCCTGCCGTCAGGGTTGCTCGTCGGCCCCAGCCGCGGCTCGATGGCGATTGCCGGTCATTCATCGGAATCGTGTTTGCACAACGCAATCGCTTGATCTTTACCGGGTCAAACCAGCACTTCGAATTTCAGCCCCGCGTGCGCTTCCAGCCGCCTGAGCAGCGCCGCACCGAGCACCGTCGCCGGCGTCCAGAAGCCGCCGCCAACTTCATCACGGGAAATATCCAGCGCCAGGCAGGCCGCCGCTTCGCCGAGGATTTTTGCGGTGGAGCCGTAGCCCGGATCGCGATCGCCAGTGACCTTCACGCGCAGCTCGCGGCCGTCGGCCGTGCGACCGACAAACCGGAAGTCGTAAAAGCCCTTTTCTTGCGCCGCTGGGCTGGGACCCGTGCCGGGCGCCGGGAGAATGGTCTTCTCCATCAGCCAGCGCGTGGGGGCGATCGCGGCAGCGACGACAAATCCGCCCAGCCCGGCGGTCACAGCGGCCGCCCTGGCGCGCCCGGCGAAACCCTTGCCGGTGAGCATTGCTTCGTCGTAGCGAAAATCGCGTCCGTATCGGTAGTCCTGCAGCGCATTGCTGCGCAACACGATGCGAACGTTTATTGCCGCCATCACGAACGGTGCCGACCAGGCCTGAAAGTCACTATCGAAGGTTGCGCTGCGCACGTTGGCCTGACGGATTTTGGGCACGGATTCGGGCGGGCAAAGCGAGTACGGATTCGACAGCTCCTTGCGCAGCGCCGCATCCTTGGTCGCTTCGCGCACCAGGTTGACGATGCTCGCCACCGTGCCACCCGAGGCGGCGCCGCGTATCGCCTTGACGCGCATTTTCACCTCCGTGCACGTCGCGCCGAATTGCCGCTCCGCCTCCTGTTGCAGGAACCAGACGCCCAAATCCGACGGAATCGAATCGAAGCCGCAACAAGGCACGATGCGCGCACCGGAGCGCTTCGCTTCGCCGGCATACTGTCTGATCATGCGCCGTACCCAGTGCGCTTCGCCGGAGAGATCGCAGTAATCGGTCCCGCCGCGACTGCAAACGCGCACCAGCGTTTCACCGTAAAGCGCATAGGGTCCCACCGTCGACACGACCACCCGGGTCCGGGTGCAGAGCGCCTCGAGCGCT
>JANNGY010000315.1:0-4181 GCA_031404095.1 Betaproteobacteria bacterium
TCGCGGCGGCACCCGAGTCCAGGCTGATCGACTGCATGCGCGGCTGCTGGAAATCGAACTGCGCATCGTCCATATCGGTCACGCCCGGAAAAAAACCACGCATCAATTCGTAGCGTTCGCCGCGCACCTGCCGCAAGCGGGACAACACCTTGTTGAGCGGCACCCCCAGCAGCAACATGGTCTGGGTGGCGAGCATCAGTGAGCCTTCGACCACTTCGGCGACGATCTCCGCGGCGCCGGCGGATTTGAGCTTTTCCACATCGGTGTCATCGAACGTACGCACGATGACCGGCACATCCGGCCGCAGTTCACGCACGTGGGAAAGGATGGTCATCGCGGCGTGTGTGTCGGCAAAACTCACCACCACGGCCGAAGCGCGCGGCAACCCGGCTGCCGTCAATACTTCCTTGCGCGCCGCATCGCCGAACATGACGGAATCGCCCGCGGCGGCGGCCTGCTTGACGCGCATCGGATCGGCATCGAGCGCGATAATGGAAATCTTTTCCTGCTCCAGGAATCGCGCCAGGCTTTGCCCCGACCGGCCATAGCCGCAGATGATGACGTGCTGTTTCTTGCTCATCGAGCGGATGGCAAGCTGCTGCAGTTGCACCGCGCGCGCCTCCCATTCGCCGGCCACCAGCCGCATCACGATTCTCTCGCTGTAGGCGAGGATCAACGGCGACAGCATCATCGAAATCAGCATCGTGGCCAGCACCACCTGCATCACCGCTTCGGTGAGCGCATGATTGCGGCCGGCCAGCGAAAGCAGGACGAAACCGAATTCCCCGGCCGGCGCCAGCGCGAGGGCGCAGCGTAGCGCCACCGCCCGGTCGTTCTTCAACCAAAGCGCCAGGGCCGCAATCACCAGGAATTTGAGCGTGATCAATGCCACGACCACCAGCAACACAATCACCCAGCCATCGATCACCTGCTTCAGGTTGAGCAACATACCGATGGTGACGAAGAAGAGTCCCAGCAACACGTCGCGAAACGGCTTGATGTAGTCCTCCACCTGATAGCGATATTCGGTTTCGGAAATCAGCATGCCGGCCAGGAATGCCCCCAACGCGAGCGACAGTCCGGACGACTCGGTCGCCCACGCCAGCCCGAGCGTGACGAACAACACCGTCAGCACAAAGAGCTCGGAGGATTTCTGGGCGGCGACCACATGGAACAGCGGGCGCATGATGCGCTGGCCGAGAGTGAGAATAACGGCCAGCACGGCACCAGCCTTCAGCAGCGCGGCGCCGATTTCAAGGGCAATCTGTTCGCCCGACAAGGCGAGTGCCGGTATCAGCACCAGCAGCGGAATCACCGCGAGGTCCTGAAACAGCAGCACACCCATGATCTGCTTGCCATGCGCGGAATGCAGCTGGGTCCGCTCGGCCAGCATCTTCGAGATTATTGCCGTGGATGACATGGCGACAATGCCGCCGATGATCAGGCCCGCTTGCCAGGTTTGCCCCCGCCAGCATGGCAATGCCGATCACGAGAATAATGGTAATAACGACCTGCATTCCGCCGAAGCCGAGCACCAGCTTGCGCATCGAGACCAATTGCGGCAGCGAGAATTCCAGTCCGATGGAGAACATGAGGAACACCACGCCAAACTCGCCGAGGTAGCGCGTTCCCGGCGTATCGGGGACGACGCCGAATGCGTGCGGACCGATCAATACGCCCACCAGCAGATAACCGAGAATGGCCGGCATGTTCACGCGGCGAAAGACCACCACCATCACGACTGCCGTCGCGAGCAGGATGACGACCAGCGGCAAGGTGTCGTGAGCAGTCATGGATGGGAAGGTTGGATGACATTACAATGTCGATATGCAGAGTCTATTACAACCCCGTTCGATTTCAGATGTCGAACGCACACTGAAACTGGCCCGCGAAACGCTGGCCATTGAAGCCGATGCGGTGCATGCGCTGTCGCTCAAACTGGGCGACGCCTTTCTGGCGGCACACCGGCTGCTTTACGAAACCGTGGAAAACAAGGGTCGCGTGGTGGTGACCGGCATGGGCAAAAGCGGCCACATCGCCGGCAAGATTGCCTCCACGCTCGCCTCGACCGGAACGCCGGCCTTCTTCATGCACCCCGGCGAGGCCAGCCACGGCGATCTCGGCATGATCACGGCGGGCGATGTGGTGATCGCCATTTCCAATTCCGGCGAGTCCGACGAGATCCTCAAGATTCTCCCGCAGCTGAAACGGCGCGGGACGCCGATTATCGCGATCACCGGCCGGCCGAAGTCAACTTTGGCGGAAGCCGCCACTGTGCATCTGGATGCGGCGGTCGAGAAGGAAGCATGTCCACTGAACCTGGCGCCCACGGCGAGCACCACGGCCACCCTGGCGCTGGGGGACGCGTTAGCGGTAACGCTGCTGGATGCACGCGGTTTCGGTGAGGAGGACTATGCGATGCATCATCCTGGCGGCACGCTCGGCCGAAGGCTGCTGTTGCATGTGTCCGATGTGATGGTGGTGGGCGATCGCATACCGCGGGTGCGTGGCGATGCATTGATGCCGGCGGCCATCATGGAAATGTCGAAAAAGGGCCTGGGCATGACAGCGGTGGTGGATGCGGCCGACACCCTGCTTGGCGTGTTCAGCGACGGCGACCTGCGGCGCGCGCTTGAAGCGCACGACAATATCCGCGCGACACCGGTCGCCGACGTCATGACACGGTCGCCAAAGACAATTTCACCGAACAAGCTTGCGGTCGAAGCGGCAGAACTCATTCAGCGGCACAAGATCGGCTCGAGCGGCCTGCTGGTGGTTAATGACCGGAACCAGTTGCTCGGCGCCGTTCATGTGCTCGAGTTGATGCGCGCGGGCGTGTTGTGATGCACTGGGTGGCGCCGCCGGGTTTGCAGGACGATGTTGTGGCGCGTGCGTCGCGTATCAAGCTGGCGGTGTTCGATGTGGATGGCGTGCTGACCGATGGCCGGCTTTATTATGGTCCGCAGGGCGAGGAGACCAAGGTATTCAACACCCTCGATGGCCACGGCCTGAAGATGCTGCAGGCGTCCGGCGTCGAACTGGCAATCATTTCCGGGCGCACATCGGATGCGCTGGCGAGACGCGCGCGGGATTTGCACATTACCCAGCTTTTCATGGGCGTGCCCGGGAAGCAAGAGGTCTTTGATAAGTTGCTGAAAAGCCTGTCGCTCAATGCCGCCGACGCAGCCGGGCTTGGCGATGATGTCGTCGATCTTCCTTTCCTGGCCCGTTGCGGCCTGGCCGCCTGCGTGCCTGGCGCGCCGCGCTATATGCAAGAAAATGTTCACTACGTGACACAGGCAGAGGGCGGCCGGGGTGCGGCGCGTGAATTTTGCGAAATCATCATGCACTCGCAAGGCACGCTCGCTGCGGCCCTGGGAAAGTACCTGGAATAAGCATGCCGTGGGTCAAGTCCTTTAACATCGTCATCCTGGTCGTCGTCAAGCCATTCTGAAAGCCATGAGCGAACACTTCTTTGCCCCTTGTCCCCGCGGGTTGGCGGGAGTGCTCGCGTCGGAACTGGCCGCGCTCGGCGCCACCAGTCTGCTGGGGCAGGATGCCGGCGTTTCCTTTGAGGGCGACAAGGCGCTCGGCTACCGGGTCAATCTCCACTCGCGAATTGCCAGCCGCATCCTGTGGCGGGTCGCACATTTCCCGTATGAGCAGGAGCAGCACATTTACGATGCGGCATTCCTGCAGCCGTGGCCTGCCTGGTTTGATGTGACCAGGACAATCAAGGTGGAGATCAATGCCCACCGTTGTCCCCTCAAGAGCCTCGATTTCATTACCCTGCGCATCAAAGACGCGATTTGCGACAAATTCCGCGAGCAGGTGGGTTCGCGGCCCTCGGTGGATGCACGTTCGCCCGACATTCGTATCCATGCGTTCCTCGATGCCACGCACGCGTCTATTTACGTCGATCTGTCGGGCGAACCATTGTTCAAGCGCGGACTGCGCGAGCATACCGGCGAGGCGCCGCTAAAGAAGAATCTTGCGGCCGGCATCATCAGGTTGTCCGGTTGGGATGCGCGCGAGCCGTTCATGGACCCGATGTGCGGCAGCGGCACCTTCCTGATTGAGGCGGCTGAAATGTCGTTGAATATTGCGCCGGGCCTGTCGGGAAACCGATTGCGCGAGTTTGCGTTTACCCGGCTCAAAAACTTCGATCGTGCCATGTGGGA
>JANNGY010000316.1:0-3007 GCA_031404095.1 Betaproteobacteria bacterium
CCCCCATGAAAATGGGGGACCCCCGAAAAGGGGGCGCAGAGGCTGGGATGGGGGTGTGTTCACAGCAAGCATCGCCCCCATCCCGACCTTCCCCCGTTGCCGGGGGAAGGAGTGAGGTGGTGAAAATGAACTTAAGTCGCAATAAATACGAAGCACTACACTAGATAGAAGCCTGCCTCCCTTTGAGGTTGGCTGCCGCGTGTGACATCGACGCGCATGCCAGGCTAATTCGGCGTGCCGGCTATCCCGCAAAGCGACGATGCCGTAGCCGTCATACCCAGTGCTCGGTCACTACCTATCGCAGGAATGTGCCGCTCGGCGATGGAGGGCATGGCGGGGCGAGGATTCCGACCGGCGGCGGCCAGGGAATTCCAGGTCGATCGACAGGAGCGTCATCGTCGCCGCCGCCGCAATGCGTAAACTACGCAACTGTGACGTCATGGCCAAAGGCATTTGAATGTCCCCGATGATTCTTGAGCGCGTTCGCAGTGAATTTCCGGCACTTGCCGGCGATTGCGTGTATCTCGACAACGCCGGCGGCTCGCAGGTACTCAAACGCGTCGCCGACCGGATTCATGACTACCTTCTGACCAGTAGCGTCCAGCTCGGCGCAAGCTATGCCGCGTCACAACTCGCGGCGCAGAGGGTGTTGTCGGCGCGCCGGTCGGTCGCGGAACTCATCAACGCGAATCACGACGAGGAAGTCGTGATGGGCGGCTCCACGACCAGCCTCATGTTCCTGCTTGTTCAGGCGATCCTGCCCGGAATTCGTGAGGGCGATGAAATCATTGTGACCAACACCGATCACGAGGCCAACATCGGTGCCTGGATGCGCCTTCAGCAGGCGGGCGCAGTCGTGAAGATCTGGGAGGTGGATCGCGACAGCCTCACCCTGCCGCTCGCCGATCTCGAGCGCCTGTTGGGCAGTCGAACCAAATGGGTGGCAATGACCCATGCCTCAAACGTGCTCGGCACGGTGAACCCGGTTTCCGAGGCCGCCATCCTCGTACACGCGGCCGGGGCACGCCTGTGCGTGGACGGGGCGTGGCGTATGCACCGCACCGGCTGGTGGATGTGCAGGCGAGCGGTGCCGACGTATACGCATTCAGCTTCTACAAAGTGTTCGGCCCGCACTATGCGGTGCTGTGGGGCCGGCATGATTTCCTGCGTAGCCTTCCGACGCTGAATCACCATTTCATCGGGCCAGAGGTGCTGCCGTACAAGTTGCAGCCGGGCAACGTGAACTTCGAACTGTCCTACGGTTGCGCGGGCATTGCCGAATACCTGATTGACATGGGCGCATCGCTGGGTGCGACGGGCAGCAACCGCCAACAAATGCAATTCGCGTTCGATCATTTTGCGAAACACGAGGACACGTTGGCGGAGAAACTGCTGGCATTTTTGCGCGGTCAAAAGAATGTGCGCATCCTCGGCATGGATCACGTGAGCAACGGAAACAGGATGCCGACCGTCAGTTTCGTGGTCGCAGGCAAACAGCCGGAGTCAATCGTCCGCCACATGGACCGATTCAACATCGGCATTCGATTTGGCGACTTCTATGCCAGGCGCCTGATCGACGCACTTGGGCTGCAATCGCAGGGCGGCGTGATACGGGTGTCGATGGCGCACTACAATACCGAGGGCGAAATTGATCGGCTGATCCGGCATCTCTCCGACGCGATCTGTTGAGCGCGGTGCGATCGCTGACGGCAAGCTTCGCTATTTGAATGCGCCGGCAGGATTTGGCCAATCGAGATTGGCGGAGTGCCATGAGAAATTGCCGGGCGTGTCCGCCACGGCGCGCAACTGCCCAGCCCGTGCTCTCTCAGTTGGTGGCGAGTATCTTTTCCAAAGGCACGTATGCAAGACCCTGTGCGGCGGCCACCGGTTCGCAGGTGACCATGCCGTCCGCGACATTTAGTCCTGCCCCCAGATGATTGTCGTCTTTCAGTGCTTGCCGCCAGCCTTTGTCGGCCAGCGCCAGGGTGAATGGCAACGTGACATTGTTGAGGGCGAAGGTCGAGGTGCGTGCGACTGCACCGGGCATGTTGGTCACGCAGTAGTGGACCACGCCATGTTCGATGTAGGTGGGATTTGAGTGTGTCGTCGGCCGCGACGTTTCCGCGCAGCCGCCCTGGTCGATTGAAATATCGACGATGGCGCTGCCCGGCTTCATGGACTTGACGATGTCGCGGGTGATGAGCTTGGGGGCGGCCGCACCGGGGACCAGCACCGTGCCGATCAGCAGATCCGCGCGCGCCGCGTAATGCGCGATATTGGCGCTGCTGGAAAAGACGGTGCGGACCCTTCCCGAAAACTCAACCGCGACGCGCTTCAATACGTCGGCGCTGCGATCGAGTACCGTGACATCCGCGCCCATGCCGTGGGCAATGATGGCGGCGTGGGTGCCGGAAACACCGCCGCCAAGGATGACCACCTCGGCCGGCGCCACACCCGGCACACCGCCAAGCAGTACGCCGCGACCGCCGGCCGAACCTTCAAGCGCACGCGCGCCGACTTGCGGGGCGAGGCGCCCGGCGACTTCCGACATCGGCGTCAGCAAGGGTAGCGCGCCGCGCGGCGACGTCACCGTTTCGTAGGCGATGCAGATGGCGCCGGAGGCGATGAGGTCGCGGGTCTGCTCGACATCGGGCGCCAGGTGCAGGTAGGTGAACAGCACTTGTCCGCGGCGCAGGCGCTTGCGCTCGACGGCCAGCGGCTCTTTGACTTTCACGATCAGTTCGGCGCGGGCGAACACGTCTTCGGCGGTGGCAACCAACTCCGCACCGGCGGCGCGGTATTCATCGTCCGGAATACCGGCGCCGATTCCCGCCCCTGCCTCGATGAGGACCTGATGGCCGCGGGCGACCAGCTCATGCACCGATCCCGGCACCAGTCCGACGCGGCGTTCGTTGTCTTTGATTTCTTTCGGTGTGCCGACGATCATGTAATTCTCCTCAGGTCATTGTTCTTGATTCACCCCGCCAATTGTGGCTGGCGGGGAGAT
>JANNGY010000317.1:0-8450 GCA_031404095.1 Betaproteobacteria bacterium
AGAAGATTTCGCCGTCGCCGGTGCTTTCGAGCGCATCTCGTGGAATGCCGATATCGTGTTTCACCAGCTTTTCCGCGGCGGTACGATCGTCACACCCTCTCAGCTTGGCGAAGACACCCTTGGTGTTAACGGCAAATTCTTCAAGTTCAAATTCTTCCCAGCTTGCCACTTCCTTGGCCGGCGCCTTGAGCAACCATGAAGCGTACGCGTCAAGACTGTCAGGGGTCTGGGTAAAGGCCTGCAATTTCAACCAGCCTTTGATGCCGAAAGGCGCGCCCACGCGCGCCATGATTACGATGTCTTCGGCGCTAGCGGGTTTACTTGGCGGTTTTGTTGCCACGCTTGACCAACTTCATGACGGCGTCAGAGGCTTGCGCGCCCTTGGTCTGCCAGTAGGTCAGGCGATCCATGGCAATGCGGAATCCTTCTTCAGATTCGGCGGCCAGCGGGTTGTAAAAACCGATGCGCTCGATAAAGCGGCCATCACGTGCGTCGCGCGAATCGGCAACGACGACATTATAGAAAGGACGATTCTTCGCGCCACCGCGCGACATGCGAATAACTACCATGTACTTCTCCTGTTTGGTCTGTACCTTACAAACCTGTTGAACACCCCGTTGAGAACGGGGAACGGGCCGGTTGCGAACCGGAAACGCCGAATTCCTGGCGGGAATGCGGGAAAGCCTTGAATTATAAGCGGAAAGCGGATCCTTGTGCAAGTCACGATCAATGAATCGCCGGCTTACGGCCGGGAGCCAACGCCTCCACGGGAAGAGTTCATTGCTTCGTGGCTTGAAGGCGCGGGGTCAGGCTATCCGCTTGGCAAAGATAGTCAGGATTTGCTGTTCATGCCGAACTTCATCAAACCCCAGCCAGCCCAGGTGTTCGAATAATCCGACGGCATTGCCGGTTGCGGCATACAGTTTCAATATGCCCAACTGGCCTGCATGACGTTCAGCGGCGCGAATCAATTCTCCCGCGAATCGCTGGCCGCGCGAAGGTCCATGTACATAGAGCCCGCGCAGCCATGGTCCGGCGTGGGGATAAGGATCGAAAGGGTCGTCGCGTAGCGAGCAGAAACCCACTGGCTGGCCGGCGGGATCAAATGCCACCAGGCCGAGGGGCAGTTTTGTCCGGTTGGCCGTGCCCAGGATGTCTGTTCCGATTGCGTCGAGCGATGTCTCGGCAAACCAGTCCGACCATTCGGCCCGGTACCACGCGGCGACCGCAGGTATGACCTCGCGCACGTCGGCCAGCAATCTAATGTCAGCCATGGGTAGTATTGCGCATGATGTCGATGGCGCGCTGCGCCGTCGACAGCAGTTTTTCATCCTGATGCCGGGCACCGATCAATTGCAGACCCAATGGCATGCGTTTCTTGTTGCGATAGACCGGCAAATTGATTGCCGGCTGGTGCAACAAAGAGTTGGCACGGCTGAATACCGGGTCGCCCGTTGATTCCAGCCCCTGCGGTGCGGCGCCGGGCGCGGCAGGCATGAGCCACGCATCGCAATCTCCCAGCAGGAAATCAGCCTGCTTTCGCAACGCCGCTGCCCGCTCCATTGCGGCCATGTCGTCAATGTGGGCGATGGAGCGACCTTCTTCGATCATGGCGGCAAGCCTTGCACTCAGCAGGTTGCGATAATTGTCGTACTCCAACGAATACATTCGTGCCATTTCCGACAGCTGGACAAGCTTCTGGTCCCTTGGCGCGTCATCAAAAATGGCCGGCAAGCGAAGCTCCTTGATGCGCACGTTTCCAGCCGACAAGGCATCCGCGGCCTCGGCGATGGCGACTGACATGTCCACATCGGCATGTTCGAGATAATTACCGATGATCGTGATCCGCATCGGCTTGTCGTTGCCTGCGACGACCGCCGTCGTCCTTGCCCCGGTCATGGCGGCATACCACTTCACTGTGTCGTCGACCGTGCGGGAAAACACCCCGACCGTGTCGAGGGTGTCTGACTGCAACTTCACGCCGGCGCGCGGGACCAGCCCGAAGGTCGGCTTGAAGCCCACCACACCGCAATATGCTGCCGGGCGAATGATGGAGCCCGCTGTTTGCGTTCCGATAGCGATGGGCACCATGCCCGCGGCGACCGCGGCGGCGGAACCGGACGAGGATCCCCCCGGCGTGTGCGCAAGATTTTGCGGGTTGCGGGTTTTCGCCGGTTGGAATGTGGCGAGTTCAGTTGTCGCCGTCTTACCGACAACGATGGCGCCCGCAGCCTTTGCGAGCGCGACGCAGGCGGCATCCATTCTGGCCATGTTGAGTGCGTAAATCGGTGAACCGCAGCGGGTGGGCATGCCGGCGACATCGATGATATCTTTCACGCCCAGCGCCATGCCGTGCAACGGCCCTTTCACGGCTACGCGGTCGAGTTCCCGGGCACGGCTCAGGGCGCCGATCGAGTCGACGTACTCCCAGGCGCCAATCCGGGCGTCGAGCATGGCGATCTGCGCCAGGCAATCCTGGATCTGGAATTCGCAGTCGCCTATCACGCCGCTCATGCCCGCCGAAAACGGGCTCGCGCGGCCCGGCGATTGGGCATTGCGAAGCGCAGCACTAGCGCATTCCCGGCATCATGCCCTTCATGCCTTTCATCATCTTCGCCAGTCCGCCGCCCTTCATCATTTTCATCATTTTTTGCATCTGCTCGAACTGGTTGATGATTCGATTCACCTCCTGCACGCTGACGCCTGCACCGGCGGCGATACGACGCTTTCGAGAAGCCTTGATCAGTTCGGGCTTGCGGCGCTCCAGGGGGGTCATCGAATTGATGACGCCTTCCGTACGGCGCATCTGCTTTTCCTGAAGATCCGGCGCTGCCTGGGCCGCCTGAGACAGCTGCGCCGGCAACTTGTCCATGAGCGCTGACATGCCGCCCATCTTTCGCATCTGCTGCAACTGGCTCCTGAAATCGTCGAAATCGAAGTCCTTGCCCTTGCGGAATTTTTCGGCAAGTTTCTTCGCTTCATCGTGATCGACGTTCTTTTGCACATCCTCTATCAGCGACAGGACATCGCCCATTCCGAGTACGCGGGAGGCCATGCGTTCGGCGTGAAAGGCCTCGAGCCCGTCCATCTTTTCCGATACCCCGGCGAACTTGATTGGCTTGCCGGTGACATGGCGCACGGAGAGCGCGGCGCCACCGCGCGAGTCGCCATCGAGTTTGGTCAGGATGATGCCGGTCAGCGGTAAGGCGTCGGCAAATGCCTTGGCAACCTTGACCGCATCCTGGCCCTGCATTGCATCGACGGTGAACAAGGTTTCGATTGGGTCGACCGCGGCGTGCACGTCCTTGATCTCTGCCATCATCTCCTGATCAATGGCGAGGCGGCCTGCGGTGTCGACGATGAGTACATCGTGAAAATGCGTCTTTGCCCAATGTTTTGCCGCGATGGCAATGTCCACCGGTTTTTGCGAGTCATCGCTGGCAAAAAAGTCCACGCCAACCTGTGCTGCCAGCAATTTCAATTGCGCGATTGCCGCAGGGCGATAAACGTCGACGCTCGTGACGAGCACCTTCTTTTTGTGACCTTCCTTGAGAAACCTGGCGAGCTTTCCGGTGCTCGTGGTCTTGCCGGCGCCTTGCAGGCCGGCCATCAGGATAATCGCGGGAGGCGTTGTGTTGAGGTTGAGCGGCAGGGCATTGAGCGAGGGGTACTTCGCGACCGGACCCGGGTCGCCGACCGCATCACCACCCATCAATGAAATCAATTCGCGGTGCACGACGCCCACCAATGCCTGGCCTGGTGTGAGGCTCTGCATTACCTCCGCCCCCAAGGCTTTTTCCTTTACCCGGGAAATGAAATCCTTGACGACAGGCAAGCCGACATCGGCCTCGAGCAGGGCCATCCTGACTTCGCGCATCGCGTCGCTGATGTTGCTTTCGGTAAATCGTGATTGGCCGCGAAGCGTTTTGACGATGCCGGCGAAACGACTGGTCAGGTTATCGAGCATGTATTTTCAGCAGGCAAGGTAGGTGTTTTCGAGGCCTTACTGACCACGAGGGGAAATCGGGATGGTGTAAACTCGGACTAATATTTCAATGGCGAAAATGTTTCTTTCATGCCGAGTTTCGACCTTCATTTTACCACCGCGGCGTTTTACGCCTTGACCGCCTTGGCGGTATGGTTGCCGGCCGCCTCACCGGAAACCACAAACGAGGCAGTGGCGACGCGTGGCAGGACAGCGATGCTCCGCGCGGCGTTTCTCGTGGCGTTGCTGAGTCACGGCATTGCGCTTCTATATTCGTTGTTTGGGGGCGACGGGCTCAATATCGGCTTTTCGCATGCTATATCCCTGATCATCTTTCTGGTGATGGGGGCGTATTACCTCATCGGATTCGACAATCAGCTGCTGAGACTGGCCGCCCTTTATCTTGCACCAATCGCCTCCGCCGTCGCGCTATTGCCCATGCTGCTCCCTGCGCAGCGAATTGTTAATTACGCGGGCTTTTCTTTCAAACTGCATTTTGTCGTGGCGATATTGGCCTATGCCCTGTTCACAGTCGCGGCCCTGCATGCGTTGTTGATGCTGTTCCTGGAAAAACGTCTGCATGAAGGGGCAATGCCGACGGAATTGCAGGGCATGCCGCCGTTGCTGCGCATCGAGAGATTGCTGTTCCAGTTGCTGGGAATTGCATTTCTGCTGCTGACTGCGACGCTGGTGAGCGGCGTGTTTTTTTCTGAAACCCTGTTCGGCAAGGCATTTCAGCTTACACACAAGACCGTGTTTGCCGTTTTCTCGTGGCTCATTTTCGGCGGCCTGCTGCTCGGGCACTGGCAGGTTGGCTGGCGTGGCAAGGTGGCGGTGCGTTGGACGCTCATAGGATTTGTGCTGTTGATGCTGTCTTACGCCGGAAGCAAATTTGTCCTTGAAATCATTCTGAAGCGCGTCTGAGGGCGTTACCAGCGGAATGGACTCCATTTCCCTTAGCTGGCTGTTGATTACGCTTGCCTTGATGTTGTTGATTTCGGCATTTTTTTCCATCGCCGAGACGAGCATGATGGCCCTCAACCGCTATCGCCTGAGTCATATGGTGAAAAAGGGGCGTATATCCGCGCAGATGACACAGGCCTTGCTTGCCAAACCTGACCGCTTGCTCGGGGTCATTCTGCTAGGCAACAACCTGGTCAATTCGGCATCGGCAGTACTCACCGCCATCATCGCCGACCGCCTTCTGGGAAAGGATGAATACGTGCTGGCTGTTGCGACCGGCGCGGTTACATTCCTGATTCTCGTTTTCAGCGAGATCACGCCGAAGGTCATTGGCTCGCGCTTCCCCGAGAAAATTGCGTTGCCAGCCAGTTATGTCCTCACGCCGCTGCTCAAGGTTTCCTATCCGATCGTCTGGTTCGTCAATTTGTTTGTCCAGGTTCTGCTCAAACTCATGCGAATCAGGCCGGTGGAGGAAAGGCATGCACAACTGTCGATGGAAGAATTACGGACACTTGTGCTCGAGGGCGGTCAATTCATTCCAAAGAAGCACCAGAACATCATGGTGAATCTTTTTGACCTGGAGAACATGACGGTCGACGACACCATGACGCCGCGCGCGTTGATTGAGGGTGTGGACATCAATGACAAGATCGACGAAATCCGTAACAGCCTGGCGACTGCCCACCATACGAGGGTGGTCGTGTATGACGGCGACTTGTCGAATGTGATCGGATTGGTGCACGTTCGGAAAGTCTTGAACGTTTCACGCAAGGAACCGCTTGAAAAGGAAACGTTGCGCGAGATCATGCGTGAGCCGTATTTCATTCCTGAGGGCACGCCCCTGCTGCAGCAGTTGACACAATTTCAGGAATACCAGCGGCGCATGGCGCTGGTCGTTGACGAGTACGGAGAAATTCAGGGACTGGTCACCCTTCAGGACATTCTTGAAGAAATTGTTGGAGAATTCACCAGCCAGTCGCCCATGAATACCGGACTCTACCGCAAGCAGGACGACGGCAGTGTCATGGTCGAAGGCTCCTGTCCGTTGCGAGCCCTCAATCGCAAGCTGGGATTCAATTTTCCGCTCGATGGACCGAAAACGATCAACGGACTTCTGCTTGAGCATCTGGAGGACATACCGGAGCCGGGTGTTTCAATGAAAATTGCCGGCTACCCAATCGAAATCCTTCAGGTGCAGGATACGATGGTAAAGGTGGTGCGACTGATACCTCCCAAGCCTTTGGCATAGTTGCGGCTAGTCGATGCAACAGGGCCTGACTATTGTTTGACCGCCGACATTGACTTGATAAGGGGCTCCCAGTCCGTCGGGGGAATTCTTGCGACCGGCGCCGAACCGCCCCTGCCATCCGGCTCATACACGACTATTTCCGCTTCCTGAATGCCGCCCATGATGCGCTCTTCGATGCGTGGACTGCCGTGAGTGTGTGAAACCAGCAATCGATTCGCGCCTTTGGGGGTGGATTCAGCCAACCGTTTGAACCGGGCGGCATTGACATCGTAACCAGGACGTTGGCCAATCTGGTGATTGATTTCCTCGGTAACCTCAATGGGCCCAAGTCCCAGCAAGTGCCCTGTCTCGCGGGTTCGGCAAAACTGCGCGGTAACTATCTGATCCACAGGGATCTTGAGCTCTATCAGGGCGGCGCCGACCTTTCGAGCCTGCTCACGACCAAGATCAGACATGTTCCGCTGTACCGTGCAGTTGTCCCACCAATAGGGCGTTTGCAGCAGATTACCGTCTTGGCCAACTGTCGACTGCGCATGTCGCATGTACAGGTTGTATCCCCCACGGCGCAGGGCTTGTACAAGCGGTACACCTTTGAGTTCCTTTTCAGGCGCAATCAATACCTGGCTGGGTGGCGCGGCAACGGCCGTGGCGACTTGCGGATTCCCGGCAAGAGTTTGCGCGAGAGCGGCATTGATCTGATCTTGTACCATCTGTCTGCCGAGCCATTGCCACTGACCAGGCGACAAGCTGGTCACGTAGTGAAATTGACCGTTGCCGTCGGCCTTGAATATGGCAACGTTACCTTCCGGCAAATAGCTAAGCGACGGGTGGACAATATTGGGGGGCATCACATGCCCAATGAGTACGCGATTCACTTTGGGCGGCGTGGTGTCGGATAGCAGCGTCTGTATGGCAGCTGCATACCGTTCAATCGTCTGCGTTTGCGTATCTGGAAGTGCGCCGACGTCGTTAAGAACCGGCGTACGATTGGCAGTGATCAAGCCAAAGTGGACTGCGGTGTCAACGGCCCGGCAAAACTCGCTTGTGTAGACCGCGTACACACTGATTCTTTGGCGTACCAATGCCTCGGCGACGGCACGCGCGCGCGGTTGCGCCTCGGGCGCCAGGCGTTGAGTATTCTGACAATCCCGCCACCAGGCATTTGTTCCACGCTTGTCCGTCGTCGAAGGCAGCACGGCGCCGTGTCTCATATACAGGACGTATCCCCCCTTTCGCAGTTCGCGTACCAATCCGTCAAAAAGTGCATATGGCTCATCGCTGACCGCCAGCAGCGGCGCACTCGAAAGCTGCACAACAGCAGTCGCATACGCCGATCCTGTGTTAGCGCCCACTGTCTGAGAATACCCAGTCTGCCCTAACATCAGCATGAGCAGACCAAGGGTAAGTGTCGGTGGGAATGAGCGTGAAAAACGATAATTCATCGATGTATTGCTGTCGGATGGTCCAAATGCGTGGTTACGCATTAATTCTAGCGTAATCGCCGGACGGGAAGCCCAAAGGTCCGCATGATGAAGGCGAACAGCCACCATGCGCGCGTCGTGTGGCGGCGCGAAATCCCTCGCCACGGCAAGGCTGGTTTGACCTTTTGACAAAAACTCTGGATAATGCCGGGTTCTGTGGAGGGGTGCCCGAGTGGCTAAAGGGGGCAGACTGTAAATCTGTTGGCTTACGCCTACACTGGTTCGAATCCAGTCTCCTCCACCAAGGGATTTTACGCGGAGTGTGCGGGTGTAGCTCAATGGTAGAGCAGAAGCCTTCCAAGCTTACGACGACGGTTCGATCCCGTTCACCCGCTCCAGGATTTTTGCGGAGATTGAAAGATTTCCGCAGTAGTTGAGGTGCGTTTTGACGAGCAACATGCAGGGGGTGCGATCCCGCCGCTTACGCGCCCGTGGGCGAGGATGAGCGGAACTCGGCAGGTTTTCGGCAGGGCGTGCGAACATGCTCTTGTAGCTCAGTGGTAGAGCACTCCCTTGGTAAGGGAGAGGCCACGCGTTCAATCCGCGTCAAGAGCACCAGAATTTGCATTGAATCATCAGCAGCGTCACAGGATTAACCTTCAGAACTTATCTTAGTATTCGCGAGGACAGGAAATGGCAAAAGGCAAGTTTGAGCGTACGAAGCCACACGTGAACGTGGGGACGATTGGGCACGTGGATCACGGCAAGACGACGCTGACGGCGGCGATGACGATGGTATTGGCGAAGAAATTTGGTGGAGAGGCGCGAGCCT
>JANNGY010000318.1:0-3575 GCA_031404095.1 Betaproteobacteria bacterium
GCAGGGCTATCGGTTGAAGGCGCAAGTGATGAAGTCAGAGTTCAACGACCCGCCCATCATGCACCTGCTGCTGCGTTACACCCAGGCGCTGATCACGCAAATGGCGCAAACGGCGGTGTGCAACCGGCATCATTCGCTGGACCAGCAACTTTGCCGCTGGTTGCTGCTGAGCCTGGACCGGCTGCAATGCAGTGAACTCCTGATGACCCAGGAACTGATCGCCAACATGCTCGGTGTGCGGCGCGAGGGCGTCACCGAGGCCGCGCATAAAATGCAGCAGGCGGGCGTGATCCGCTACTCGCGCGGCCACATCTTCGTGCTCGATCGCGTTGGCCTGGAAAAGCGCTGCTGCGAATGCTATGCCGTGGTCAAGAAAGAATACGACCGGCTGCTTCCCGACCGGGTGGCGACTTAGGAATTCATCTCGACGCTAAGGGAAACTTCTCGCAACCCCAAAAAGCTGTCATCCCCGCGAATGCAGGGATCCAATTTTCTACGCACATCAATGATTTACGAAAAATGGATTCCCGCATTCGCGGGAATGACAGGGTTTTTATTGATCCGGCGATTAAACATGGTGAAGAATTGTCCTTTCCCCGCGAAGGCGGGGACCCAAGTCTGCACTTCTTCCCGGCGAAACTTGGGCCCCCGCCTTCGCGGGGGAAAGACAGAGTTGGCGAAAATTCAACACATTTAATCGCCGTATCAATAGATGTTCCCTTAGGCACAAACTCAAGCACCGGTGCGGCCCGCAGGCCAAAAGTGGCCGTCAAGGCGCGCCAAATGGCGTTCTGCGTCAATGAGTGCCGGCGATATGCTGTTTTTTTCGCGGACGGCCCGCCTGGCTGTCTGTCGCCAGTCCCGCAAGGATGCCGCAGTCCCTGGCCTGCTGCACCCGGCGGCACTTGCGTCGTAATCCGCGCAGTTCCTTTTCCAGTTCGGTCAGCGCGGCGATGCGGGTGGTGACGTGGCCGATATGTTCGTCAAGCAGGGCATTCACCTCGGCACAATCAGCCTCCGGCGTATCGCGGAATCGCAGCAGGAGTCGAATTTCGTCGAGTGTCATGTCCAGTGCCCGGCAATGACGGACAAAGCGCAATCGCTCCACATACGCCTCGCCGTAATGCCGGTAATTGCCCTCGGTACGGGCGGCCTTGGGCAGGATGCCAATCTTTTCGTAGTAGCGGATCGTGTCGACGTCCGAATCTGTGCGCACCGCCAGTTCCCCAATTCGCATGGCGATCCCCCGTGAGAGAATTAAAAGGCATTGACACTGGAGTGGCTCCAGGGTTTTCAATGGTGATTATGCACAGTTCCGGGGAAATAGTATGAGCGCTTGTTGCCATGATCATGCCGGCGAATCAAAGCCGGTGGTGGATGCACGCTACCGCAAGATTCTGTGGATCGCGCTGACGGTCAATGCGGCGATGTTCCTGGTTGAAGTCATTGCTGGCGTCAACGCCGATTCGGTCTCGCTGCTCGCCGACGCGATGGATTTTTTCGGTGATGCCGTGAACTATGGCGTCAGCCTGTTCGTCCTTTCGCTGGCCGCGGTCTGGCGCTCGCGCACGGCGCTGGCGAAGGGCATCACGATGGGCGTCTACGGCTTTGCCGTGCTGGGCGTGACCGCATTCAACCTGAGCCGCGGTGTTATGCCGGCTGCCACCACGATGGGTGTCATCGGACTCCTTGCCCTGCTGGCGAATGTCGGCGTGGGGCTGCTGTTATACCGCTATCGCGATGGCGATGCGAATATGCGCTCAGTGTGGCTGTGTACGCGCAATGACGCCATCGGCAACATTGCCATCATGCTGGCCGCATTGGGAGTCTTCGGCACCGGTTCCGGCTGGCCGGACCTCGTGGTGGGCGCCATCATGGGCGTGCTGGGGGTCACGGCAGCAGTGTCGGTGATCCAGCATTCAAGGGCGGAGCTGGCTGCCGCCCGCCACACCCGCATGGCACCGGCATCATCGCCGTGAACACCGCAATCCTCCACGCACTGGCCGCCGCCGCACTGTTCGGCGCGAGTACTCCGCTGGCCAAGGCGCTGGTCGGCGATCTGCCGCCGCTGTTACTGGCGGGCCTGCTGTACCTCGGCAGTGGAATGGGCCTTACCATCGCGCGCCTGGTTCGCGATCGCCGCTGGAAAGCCTCGGGATTTACCCGGGCGGAATGGCCGTGGTTCATCGGCGCGGTTTTCTTCGGCGGCGTGCTCGGCCCGGCCGCGCTCATGTTCGGCCTGACCTCGACCTCCGGCGCTACGGCCTCGCTGCTGCTGAACCTGGAGGCCGTGCTGACCGCCGTGCTGGCGTGGGTGGTGTTCCGGGAAAATGCCGACCGGCGTATCGTCCTTGGCATGGCCGCGATCGTGGCCGGCAGCATCGTGCTGTCGTGGAGCGGCCGCGCGGACGCGTCCACCGGCTGGATAGGCCCGTTCGCGGTCGCCGCGGCTTGCCTGTGCTGGGCGATAGACAACAATCTCACGCGCAAGGTATCGGCCTCGGACGCGTTGCTGATTGCCGGCGTGAAAGGGCTGGTCGCCGGCGGCTTCAACACCACGCTGGCTTTTGCCCTGGGCGCGTCGCTTCCGGCCGGCGGTAATGTGATGATGGCGATGGCGGTCGGCCTGTTCGGCTATGGCATCAGCCTGGTATCGTTTGTCATGGCCTTGCGCGGCCTCGGCACCGCGCGCACCGGCGCGTACTTTTCCACGGCGCCGTTCATCGGCGCCGCCGTGGCCATCCTGTTCTTCGGTGAGTCCACTTCGACCGCGTTCTGGGTTGCCGCTGGATTGATGGCGCTCGGCGTGTGGCTGCACCTGACCGAACGCCACGAACACGAACACTTGCATGCGCCGATGGATCACACGCACGAGCATAGGCACGACGCACATCATCAGCACGAGCATGATGCGGCATGGGACGGCGCCGAGCCACATTCACATCCGCATCAGCATGAGCCGCTCAGGCATTCCCACGCGCATTTTCCGGATATTCATCACCGCCATGGGCACTAGGGGCTTATTGAAATTCGGAATATTAATTCTTTGTGCAGTATTTCAATTGGCACTTCCCCCTTTGAAAAAGGGGGATTGAGGGGGATTTTCGGTGCGTACAGTTGCGCAAACGATGCAAATCCCTCTCAGTCACTCCTTCGACAAGCTCAGGACAGGCTCTTTTTCAAAGGGAGAAGTGCCTGACGGCGAGCGCACCGAAAATGGCCAAATCGACTGCGTGCGCAGTCGCGTTCGTCATGCCAGTCACCAAATCACAGGCGTTTTATTTCCGAATAAAACCCGCTTACCCGCAGTTTGATGACGACATCCTTGGCAGTCGTATTTTTCCAATACCAGCCGTGCGTGCCGGAGAAGGGCGCCTTGAGCGAACCGCCCGATTGAGACGCAACGCCCTTCTCAAATGACAGGAAAGCACCCTCCGGCCCGCTCGCGGGTTCGCCGTGAAAATCGAACTTCACATTGGCGCCAGCGGCATCCCAGGTGTAGGCCACGGAGCGGACGCATCGCTGGGCCGAGCGATGCATCGCCGCGCGTCGGCGTCCGGACCAGGCGCTCTTCG
>JANNGY010000319.1:0-7666 GCA_031404095.1 Betaproteobacteria bacterium
TGATGGCGGGCCCGCACGATCCGACGGAAATTCTGTCGAGTGTGAAGAATGGACTGTACGCGGTGAATTTCGGTGGCGGCCAGGTCGATATCACGAGCGGCAAGTTCGTGTTCTCGGCGAGCGAAGCATTCTGGGTCGAGAACGGCAAGATCCAGTACCCGGTGAAGGGCGCGACGATCATCGGCAACGGCCCGGATGCGCTGACCCGGGTCAGCATGATCGGCAACGACATGCGGCTGGATACCGGCGTCGGCGTGTGCGGCAAGGAAGGGCAGAGCGTGCCGGTGGGCGTTGGGCAGCCGACGTTGCGCATCGAGGGATTGACCGTGGGCGGAACCGGGTAATCCAGGTTCATTCGAACCGGCGCGAAACCGGAAAACCGGTTCGGCCGTATCATTTGTGTAAACTTTTCCCGGTTAGGTCGACCTAACCGGTTTCAAATTCAGGATTTCAGATGAAACGTCGTACTTTTTTGCAACACCTTTTTGCGGTGACGGGGGCAAGCGCGATTGCAACACAAGCCCGTGCCCAGTCCCCGCGCGGTGTTCCCGCCGAACAAATCAGGATCGCCCTCGAGCAAGCGAGCCAGCCCATGACCAAGATCGAAAAACTCAAATTATCCGACGCCGAGTGGAAAAAACGGCTGTCTCCGGCCGCCTACAACGTCCTGCGCGACGACGGCACCGAGCGGGCTTTCACCAGCGCGCTGAACGAAGAAAAGCGCAAGGGCATATTCCATTGCGCCGGATGCGACTTGCCGGTGTACACCTCGGAAATGAAGTTTGAGAGCGGCACGGGCTGGCCGAGTTTTTTCACCACGCTACCGGGTGCCTTCGAGAAAAAAACCGATTTCAAGCTAATTTATCCGCGCACCGAATATCACTGCGCCCGCTGTGGCGGGCACCATGGCCACCTGTTCAGTGACGGCCCACAACCGACCGGGCAACGCTGGTGCAACAACGGCGCGGCGCTGACTTTCAAGGCAAGCACCACCTGAAGCATTTGCGCGATGCATTACCGTTTTTCTGCCTGAACCGGCGCCTTTCATGCACTTGCGCACCGCACAAAAATACTGCTAATATCAACTCATGACGATCCGCGCTTTTTATTTCCGGTACTTCTATTTTTCGATGCCCACGGCGGAGAAAGGTTAGTGCACAGACGTTAGGCGCACCACGAATTCTGAAAACCGCCGGCCTCAATCCGGCGGTTTTTTTATGTCCGCCCGGTACGTGGCAGGCATCACAAAAATGGGAAAATCATGACCAACAGCAAATCAAACCTGCAACTCGTTTCCCCGGAGCCGGACATGGCCTATAACACCGATGACGTACGGATTCGCGACACCAAGGAACTGACGCCGCCTTCGCACCTGATGCGCGAATTTCCCTGTACCGAATCGACGTCGAGCACGGTGTTTCGTGCGCGTGAGGAAATCCACCGCATCATGCATCGAGGTGACGATCGCTTGCTGGTTGTCGTCGGGCCCTGTTCGATACACGACTACGACGCGGCGATGGAGTATGCCCGGCGACTCCAGGCTTTGCGGCTTACGCTCGAACCCGACCTGACCATTGTCATGCGGGTATATTTTGAAAAGCCGCGTACCACGGTGGGCTGGAAGGGTTTCATCAACGATCCGGACCTCGACGAGAGCTTTGATATCAACAAGGGCCTCAGGCTGTCGAGGAAACTCCTTCTCGACATCAATGAACTCGGGTTGGCGGCCGCCACCGAATACCTCGACCTGATTTCGCCGCAATATTTCGCGGACCTGATCGCATGGGGCGCCATCGGCGCGCGCACCACCGAGAGTCAGTCGCATCGCCAGCTGGCATCAGGACTGTCCTGCCCGGTTGGTTTCAAGAATGGCACGGATGGCAACATGAAGATCGCCGTCGACGCCATCAAGGCGGCGGCAGCGCCGCACCACTTCCTGTCGGTTACCAAGGGTGGGCAATCGGCAATTTTTTCGACCGCCGGCAATGAAGATTGCCACATCATCCTGCGCGGAGGAAAAGTGCCAAACTACGATGCTGCCAGTGTCAATGCCGCCTGCGATGAACTCGCCAAGTCCGGCTTGGCGCAACGCGTGATGATCGATTTTTCGCATGCCAATGCCAGCAAGCAGTATCAAAAACAAATGGAGGTATCGACCGGTGTCTCCGCGCAACTGGCCGCCGGTGACCAGCGCATTGTCGGCGTGATGGTGGAAAGCCACCTGAATCCTGGCCGACAGGACATCAAGAGCGGCAAGGCGCCCGAATATGGCGTTTCGGTCACCGATGCCTGCATCGGCTGGGCCGATACCGAAAAACTTCTTCAGCAACTGGCCGCGGCAGTTCGTGACCGCCGCAGGAATACCCCGGAGTAATCATGGCTACCGAGTTGCGAATTCTGGGCCGGCACCAGGCAGACGAACACGACACCGGCTTCAGTTATAACGGCGTTATTTTTTCGCAGGACAACCTGCACACGTTTGCCGGGCTGAACGCGGTCGATTCCCGGGAATACGTCGGGCAGACCTTTGCATGCCTTCGGGATCACGGCCAGGTCTGCGCACGCATGGGCGCATACAAGCCGCGTACCAGTCCATATTCATTTCAGGGCATGGGACGGGAGTGTTTGCCCTGGGTGTTTGAGCTCGCCGGAAAATACGGCATCAAGATCATATCGATGGAGGTCACGTGTGAAGCCCATGTAGAGGAGATCAATGAGGCGCTGAACCAGACCGGCAATCCGACGGGAGTGATGCTGCAAATCGGCACCCGCAATACGCAGAATTTCGAGTTACTGAAGACAGTGGGGCGGCAGAAGGAGTTTCCGGTACTTCTGAAGCGTGGTTTCGGCATCACGCTGGATGAATCGCTAATGGCGGCAGAGTATTGCGCGTCGGAGGGCAATACCCGGATCGTATTCGGACTACGAGGAATGAAGACGAATTTTGGCGATCCTCACCGAAATCTGGTCGACTTCGCGCATGTGCCGGTCGTTCACCGCCTGACGCGCATGCCGGTTTGCGTCGATCCCTCGCATTCGGTTGGAACGCGCGGCGCTTCGCCCGATGGCATCCTTGATGTGTTTCACGTCGCAGCACAGGGCGTGATTGCCGGCGCCAACATGTTGCTCGTGGACATGCATCCGGTTCCGAAGAAATCGCTGGTTGATGGACAACAGGCGATCACGCTGCAAGAACTGCCTTACTGTCTGGAAGATGTCGCGATTGCCCGTGAGGCTTATGAGCGGCGGCGCACGCTGGCGGTGAAGCGGCAACAAGCATTCAACAAAGCCGCCTGATGCTTGCCAGGGCTGCCGGCATCCTGGGCATGGCCCTGACATGTATTGCGGCGCACCTGGTGCAGGCGCAGCCCGTTGAGGCGCCGCTTGACGCTGAAAGGCGTCCGGAACTGCCAGGTACGCCCGCATTGCGGGTGGTGACACTGGCGCCGTCGCTTACCGAACTGGTTTTTGCGGCGGGCGCCGGCGACAAGCTGGCCGGGGTCTCGGCATACAGTGATTTTCCGGCTGAGGCCCGCAGCCTGCCACAGGTTGCCAGCGCGACAGGCATCTCCTGGGAAAGCCTGTTGGCACTGCAACCCGACCTGGTGCTCGCGTGGAAAGGGGGCACGCGCCCGGCGGACATTTCCCGCCTGAACGCACTCGGTGTCAATGTTCATGTCGTAGAAATCAGACGGCTCGCCGATGTGCCGCAGGTGCTGCGGACAATCGGCAATCTGGTCGGACGACCGGGTCCGGCCGCACGGGCGGCCGAGGTTTTCCGGCGTCAAGTGGTCCAGCTTCAAAACGGGAACAAAGACAAGGCGGTGGTGCGGTCATTTTTCGAGATTTCCGCGAGCCCGCTGATGACTATCAATGGCGACCATGTCATCTCGGAACTTATCGGGCTATGCGGTGGCGTAAACGTATTTGGCGATGCGTCTGGCCTGGTGAGTGAGCCGTCGCGGGAAGAACTGCTGGCGCGCAAGCCCGACGCAATCCTTTACGGCAAATTGTCAGGTGATGCTCGCCCGACGCAATCCTCAGCATACGCGGGCCTACGGGCAGCGCAGCTGGGAAGAATTTACGGAATTACCGCCGACTATGCATTTCGACCGGGGCCACGCCTGTTGCTGGCGGCTGATGAAATTTGCGGCGCGCTGGATCGAAGCCGCGTCAGCATGAATGGCAAATCGCGGCCCTAGCAGCCTGTCCGACTTAAAGAATCGAAGCGAAAAATGATGTGGGTGAGGGCAGATTTTGCGAGTTTTCGCCTTACGGCGAAAGCCCTGCTTACCCCGCTTCACGACTTTCAAGCCAATGGTTGTTCCATTGGCGCGGAAAAGCGGGGAAATATGCACCGGCCAGATCAATTTGCAGCCGATTCCCTTTAAGTCCGACAGGCTGCTAGATTTGCGCGCGCGGCTTTGCCGACTTGGGCGGCATCCATGCGATTGAACCCTTGCAGACAACCTTGCCGGTGGGTGCCCCGGTCGGTGATCCTCCCGGCGGCTCCAATGACACTGCCAGCATTGCGCCATTGGTTAATTTGGCGTCGAGCCCCGCAAGGCTGATCCGGGTATCGGTCGCGTCGTTAATGACGCCCAGGGAGCGAGGCGTGCCTTCCTTTGGGATGACCCACAGTTCATGGGCAAAGCCGGAATTCAGTCTCCAGGGCTTGACCATTTTCACCATCAGCACATTCGATTTCGGCTGTTCAATATAGACGCGCGCATCATTGTTGTCCTCAGCGAGCACCGCGGTGAGCATGGGTTCCGTTTCGCTCGGCTTGATATCAACGATGGCGACCATCAAGACGGCTGCCAACGCGGCGGCGCCGAGGCCGAGCGCGCGCCAGAAGGAAAGGTTCTGCCATATTCCCGAGGCCGTGTCTGCTTTTGCGGGCGCATTGAAAGCAAAGAGTCGCGCCTCGATTCGCGACCAGACGCGTGCCGGCGGTGCAAGAACAGGCAAGCGATTCGCAAGTGGCGTGAGGTGCGCCTCCCAGAAAGCGACGTCGGTTTGCAGGTCGGCAATGCGCTGCAAATAGACCTGGAATCGCCGGCGGGCGGCGCCATGCATCGTGCCAAGCACATATTCCGCCGCTAGCCGGTTGCGCAGGTCAGGGCTGGCCAGTTTCATGATTCGAGGCACCCCTTCAATTTTTGCAAGCCACGCCGGATGTGTGTCTTGACCGTGCCCAACGGGCGCCCGAGATGTTGCGCCACTTCGGAATGGGTAAGTCCGTGGAAAAACGCCAGGGAAATGGTTTGCAGTTGTTCGCCATCGAGTCCCTTCATGCACCGCTCGATCCTTGCCTGATCGCGCCTGCCTGCAAGCTGATCCTGTGGCCCGGGAGACAGGTCTTCCATGTTCAATGCGAAGAAATCGTCCTCATCGGCCACTTCGACCAGCGGACGGCGGACGATATCCAGGCTGCGATTGCGCACGATGGCTGTCATCCAGGTCATTGGCGCGGACTTGGCGGCAGCATACCTGGCGGCGTTATTCCAGATGTTCACAAAACAGTCCTGTAGCACTTCTTCGGCGATGTGCCGTTCACGGACTATACGAAGGGAAACCACAAACAGTTTCGATTTTGTCGTTTCGTAGAGTTCCGCGAAGGCCTGGCGGTTGCCCAGCCCGCATTGTGCAAGCAGCGATGCCAGCTTTTCGTTGGTGATAAGGTCGGCCATGATCAGGCCGTCGTGCCGGCAGTGCCAGCGGCATCCGTTTCACGTTGCCAGAGAACATCGGACACGCCGGCCTCGCGGTTCAGTGTTCGTGCCTGGATAAACAGGAAATCCGAGAGTCGATTCAGATACTGCAATGCCATTCCGGAAAGATCACCGTCTATCTTGAGTGCGGCCATCGACCGTTCTGCGCGGCGCGCAACGGTCCGGGCAAGGTGGCACGCCGCAGCAGCACGCGAGCCGCCAGGCAGAATGAACTCTCGCAACGGCGGCAACGGGGCATTCAGTTCCTGGATCGCCTGGTCGAGGTAGCTGAGTTGTGTTTCCGTGATCACGCGATGCCCGGGTATGCACAGTTCACCACCCAGGTCGAACAGCTGGTTCTGGATTTGCGTCAGCCTTCCACGGGCGGACGGCGACAGCGGTTCGGCAAGCACCAACCCCAGCGCGCTGTTGAGTTCGTCCAGATCCCCCATCACTTGTATGCGCAATGCACTTTTGTGAACGCGCGTACCGTCGCCGAGCCCGGTGGTGCCGTCATCGCCGGTGCGAGTGGTGATTCTGGACAGACGATTTGCCATGGGCGAATTATAACCACGAGACCTTGGTATCATTGGCCATTCAGAAATAATTCCGGTTGCCATTCAAGCTGCCGCAAGACAAATCGCGCATGAGCATACCAAAATTCAATTTTCTCGATTTCGAGCAGCCGATTGCCGAGCTGGAAACGAAAATCGAGGAGCTGCGCTATGTACAAGATGATTCGGCCGTCGATATCTCCGCGGAAATCGACAAGCTCGCCAAAAAGAGCCAGACGCTGACCAAAGACATCTATGCCAAGCTTACCGCATGGCAGATTTCGCAGGTGGCCCGACATCCGCAGCGGCCTTACACGCTAGATTACATCAGCATGATCATGACCGATTTCGAGGAGTTGCATGGGGACCGTTCATTCGCCGACGACGCCGCCATTGTCGGAGGCCTGGCACGGTTCAACGGGCAAAGCGTAATGGTCATCGGCCATCAGAAGGGCCGGGATACCAAGGAACGGCAATTCCGCAACTTCGGTATGCCGAAGCCGGAGGGTTACCGCAAGGCTTTGCGGATGATGACACTTGCCGAGAAGTTTGGCATTCCGATTGTCACTTTCATCGATACACCCGGCGCATATCCGGGTGTCGGAGCCGAGGAGCGCGGGCAGTCGGAAGCGATCGGGCACAACCTGTACGCACTTGCGGGATTACGTGTTCCCGTCATTTGCACCATTATCGGCGAAGGCGGATCCGGCGGTGCGCTGGCTATCGCTGTTGGCGACGTGACATTCATGTTGCAGTACTCAACCTATTCGGTGATCTCACCCGAAGGTTGTGCGGCAATTCTCTGGAAAGATTCGGCGCGCGCCGCCGAAGCTGCGGAAGCGCTCAACATTACGGCGCCGCGGCTCAAGTCGTTGGGTCTGGTCGACCGGGTCCTCAGCGAACCGTTAGGCGGCGCGCACCGCGATCCAGCCGCCATGGCCATCACGATGAAAAGGGCGATTGCTGATTCGCTCAAGTCGCTTGCCGAAAAATCCCCAGACAAGCTGGTACAGGACCGACAGAAGAAACTTCTCGAACTAGGCAGGTTCAAGGAATTGTCGGCCTAGCGTCAGCTGGGGCCCTGCGGCTCTTCCGGTGGATTTTTAACTCTCGCCGGAATCGGGTTTTCAGTCTGCCGCAGATCGCGGGTCGAGATTTCCGGCAACGCCGCAATGATGTATGCGCCTCGCATTTTTCCGCCTCGCAACCGCGTCTGTGAAACTTTGCCCTATGAGCTCAACCCGTTCCTTTCTTGCGGCGATCGAATCGGCGCTTCGACGCCATGATGTGCCGCGACACCGCGTCTGTATCGGGCTGTCGGGCGGGATCGATTCCGTCGTGTTGCTGGAGTCGCTGGCAAGACTGGCCGCGACGCTTGATCTCCAGCTGTCGGCCTTG
>JANNGY010000320.1:0-12290 GCA_031404095.1 Betaproteobacteria bacterium
TTCCGGATCGCCCTCGCGTCCCTTGCCATGGCGAGTCCAAGTCGCCCGATAGGCCAGCAGCACCACGTCTTCTGAAAGCACCTGAATTCTGGCGTCGAACAACTCATGGCTCGCCACGGTGGGGCCCGATCGAAGCTGGCCGACATGCTGGTCCTTCCCGGCGAAGCCGCTGGGGTACACGCCCAGAAAGTCGTCCGCCAGCAAATAGGCGTCGGCCGCGACATCGCCGGTCGCAAGGGCAGACCAGACCGCCGATTCAAATGCCAGAAACTGCTCCGCCGTGTAACTCAATGCAACTCGTTCTTGATCACTGTGCCGCCACGCACGATGGTGCGCAAGTTGCGCCCGTCGGCGGCCATGACGGAAATGTCCTTCAGCGGGTCGCCGTCTACCACCAACAGGTCGGCGTGCGCGCCGGGTGCGATGCAGCCGATCTGACCGTCCAGCATCATCATTTCCGCGGCTATCGAGGTGGCCTGGCGCAGCAGTTCCACCGGCGTATAGACCTCGCTGCGCAGGGTGAATTCGCGGCACTGCCGGGTATAGGTGCTGCCCAGCAGGTCGGTGCCGAAGCAAACCTTGACGCCGGCGCGGCGCATCGAGTCCAGTCCGGCGATGGCGCTCTTGAAAGCAAAGTCGGCCTTCTCCTGGCTTTGCGGCGGGAAACCCAGCTGGCGCCCAAGTTCAACCAGTGCGAAGCCAATGACCAGCGTGGGCACAATGTAGGCGCCGCGCTCGGCGACAAATTTCGCCGTGTCGTCGTCGATCAACGTGCCGTGCTCGATGGCGCGCACCCCGAATTCGACACTGCGACGCACTGCGTTCGCGGGATGGCAATGCGAAGAAACGTAGGTGCGCCTCTCCTTGCATTCGTTGACGATGGCGCGGATCTCATCCTCGCGATACTGGTTCATCCAGATCGGATCCGTGGGCGAGGCAATGCCGCCGGAACCCATGATCTTGATGCAATGTGCGCCTTGCCGCAGCTCTTCACGCGTGGCGCGGATGCAGGCATCGACGCCATCGGCCAGCACCGCAAAGGTATTGAAGAGCGACCCGTCGCCGCAGCCGCAGGCAGACTGGTAGCGCGGTCGTTCTTCGATCTGGCGAAGATCGCCGTGCCCACCGGTCATGGACAGGATCTTGCCGGCATAAAAGTAGCGCGGCCCGATCAACAAGCCGTCTGCCAGGGCACGCTGGAGCGAATAGTTGCCGCCACCGATATCGCGCACCGTGGTGAACCCGCAGTGGAGCGCATGGCTCAGCATGCGTGCCGCATGCGCCGTGCGGTAGGCCTCGCCGTGTGCCTCGATCTTCTGCACGGCAACGTCGCTGGCGAACGCATGCACGTGCGCATCGATCATGCCCGGCATCAGGATGCGCCCGCCGACATCGATCCGCTGGGAATCGGGCGCCTGGAGCGGCCGCGCGGAAATTTCCTGTATGCGGCCATCCGCCACCCTGACAGACATGCCTTCCGGGCAATCGGCCTGCGTGCCATCAAAGATGCGGGCGTTGGTGAACAGCAGTTGGCTCATAAATGCGGCTCCAGGTGAATGATCGAACACAGAATCCGCGTCTCTTGCGGGCGCGGTGTCAGCCCCTGCAATCGTGCAGGCCGAAGCGACAATATGCCATATCGACGACAACGCCTATTTGACTGCACGCATTCGATCGGCTGGCACGAAGGATGATGGCGCACAATGCCTCGATTTCCGTCTTCAGCGGTTGCTCGGGTTCGCGGATGAAACCATCAACGTCGTCGTGGCCGGAGTGGCATGGCGCGGCTGGCTTCGTGCCGGCAAGACGATCATCCGCGACGGGATGGCAATGGAGACGAACCATCCTGATGCCCGGGCCCGGTCAGCCATTCCCCACGGCCGCCGCCGTCAAGGCAAGAGTTCGGCCACCAGATCGTGTTCCTGCGCGGCGACGACTCTCGCGCGCAGGAATTCTCCTGGCAGGACTTTCTTGCCGACGCCGGTGACATAGACGACACCGTCAATCTCGGGCGCATCCGCCTTGGAACGTCCCACGGCGATGCGATGGCCTTTGTCACCTTCAGCCAGCCGGTCGATCAGCACGTCGATATCCCGACCGACCTTTGCCTGCAAACGCTTACGGCTGATTTCCTGCTGGTGCGCCATGAAGCGCGCCTGCCGTTCCTCGCGGATCTCCGCAGGCACGGCGTCGGGCAGTTCATTGGCGCGGGCGCCGTCCACCGGAGAGTAGGCAAAGCAACCAACCCGATCAAGTTGTGCTTCGGTCAGGAAATCCAGCAGTTCCTGAAATTCCGCCTCGGTCTCGCCGGGAAAGCCGGCGATGAAGGTCGAGCGGATGGTCAGGTCGGGGCAGAGCTTGCGCCAGGCCTGGATGCGCTCCAGCGTCTTTTCCGTCGCGGCGGGACGCTTCATCAGCTTCAGGATGCGCGGATTGGCATGCTGGAATGGGATATCCAGGTACGGCAGGATCCTGCCCTCGGCCATCAGCGGAATGACTTCATCGACGTGCGGATAGGGATACACATAATGCAACCTCACCCACGGCTTTTGGTCTCCACCGATGCTTCCCAGCGCTTCGCAAAGCTCTGTCATGCGCGTTTTCAGTGGACGGCCATTCCAGAAGCCGGTGCGGTATTTCACGTCGACCCCGTAGGCGCTGGTGTCCTGCGATATCACCAGCAATTCCCTCACGCCGGACTTGAGGAGGTTCTCCGCCTCCTGCATCACGCTGCCGACCGGCCGGCTCACCAGGTCGCCGCGCATCGACGGGATGATGCAAAAGGTGCAGCGGTGATTGCAGCCTTCGGAAATCTTCAGATAGGCGTAGTGTTTCGGTGTGAGCTTGATGCCGGCCGCTGGCACCAGGTCGATGAACGGATCGTGAGGCTGGGGCAGATGCGCATGAACGTGCTGCATCACTTCGTCTTTGGCATGCGGGCCGGTGACAGCCAGTACCTTGGGGTGTATCTGGCGGATGAGATTGCCGCCGCCCTCACCTGCCTTGGCGCCGAGGCAGCCGGTGACGATGACCCTGCCATTCTCGGCGAGAGCCTCGCCGATGGCATCGAGTGATTCTTCCACCGCGGAATCGATGAAGCCGCATGTATTCACGACCACCAGGTCGGCGCCGGCATAGCTGGCGGCTATCTCGTAGCCTTCGGCACGCAATTGCGTGATGATCTGTTCCGAATCCACCAATGCCTTGGGGCACCCCAACGAAACAAAGCCGACTTTCGGCGGCTTTGTCTTGCGCTTGCTGATCCTGACGGGACTGCTGGCCAATGAGGACTTCATGCGTTGATGTCAGACATGGGTCAGCTGCGGCCGCTTTTCTTGGCCTTGCTCTTTGCTTGCGCGCGCGCGGGCTTGGCTTCGCTAGCGGTCTTTTCGTCGCCCGCATTGGCGGTCATCGGGTTGTACGGAAACGTCGAGAACATCTGCATGGCCTGCTTGCGCAGTTCTTCCTGCATGCCGATCACATTGGACGCGCTCTTTTCCAGATAATCACCCATCATGCTGGGTACACCGGGGGCCCCTGCCTGCATGAGTTTGGTCCACGCCTCCGGGTCGAGGGCGGGAACCGCTTTGCTCAAGTTGCCGAGATTCGGCGCGATGCCGGTCCCCAGCGTGCCGTACAGGGACTGCGTCTGTTCCTGAAACTTGCGTTGCGCCTCATGGAAGGCGCCGATGCTGCGCTCCAGGTAACTGCCCATCAGCCCCTGCATCGAATGGCCGTAATAGCGAATGATGTTGGCAAGCATGTCGGAGGAAAACATCGGCACGCCACCGCTCTCTTCCTCGAGGATGATCTGCAGGAGGATGCTGCGTGTCAGGTTTTCGCTGGTGCGCGCATCCTGCACTTCGAACACCTGATTTTCCAGCACAAACTGCTTGACGTCCGACAAGGTGATGTAGGCGCTGGTTTCGGTGTCATAGAGGCGGCGATTGGGATATTTCTTGATGATTCGGGTCACGTTGAATCCTTTTCGTCAGGTTGCGGGCCGGCGATATCGGGCCCGACGGTCAGTCATCGGCTTGTCATGTTGCGGCACCAGAATTGCAGTTGCGAAAAGTCTGTCGCGGCGCAATGCATCATGCCAGGGCAAGTAACTAGTTATTTGATTATCTTAGCATTTTTTGTTTGTTGCGGTGGCAAATCCTGATTATGTTGCGCTGCACAAATAAAGCTTGACATTTGACTTTTCCGCCCATAATATATCGATTGTGCAGCGCAACATTTCTACAAGCGGTATGTCGATGTGGCGCTATTCCCCCGAAACTTTTTTCCAATGGAGTCCACCATGTCAAACCTGAATGTAAGCAACGAACAATTCGGCGAATTCTCGAAATCCGCTGTTGATGCCGCCACCAAATTTGCGCGTGTCTCTTTCGACAGCGCCGAGCGTTTCTTCGCGTTGAACCTCGAAGCCGCCAAAGTCGGCCTCGACGAAACCGCCAAGAGCTCCAAAGCTGCCACTGCCGTCAAGGATGCGCAGGAGTTTAACGGTCTGCGTACCAAAGCTGCCGAGACCGGCCTGGAATTCTTCATGGGTTATTCGAAGAACCTGTATGAAATCAGCAACTTCGCCCAAGCCCAGTATTCTGCGCTGATCGAAGAGCGCGTTTCGGCTTTCCAGAAATCGGTTGTCGAAGGCATCGACAAAGCTGCCAAGAATGCACCGGCCGGCTCCGATGTGGCGTTTGCCGCACTGAAGTCCAGCATGGCAGCCTCGACCGCCGCCATGGACACGCTTTCCAAAGCGTCCAAGCAAGTATCGACCTTTGCTGACACAGCGTTCAAGACCGCAACCGAAACCGCGACCAAGGCAACCGCTTCCAGCAAGCGCAAGTAATCGATTTTGCAAGCCTCCTCCTCCTAATCAACATGATTAGGCTTAGCCCCGGAAACCAGGTTTTCGGGGCTTTTTTATGGGGATCGTTTCTCCGGCACGATGATTTCTTTACTCATCGTGCCACACTTCTCACCCTCTCCCTGGGGAGAGGGCTGGGGTGAGGGGGAACCGGCTCAAGATAGTTTCGTGCCGGTTCGGCTGAGTAAATGAAGTATCGAAAGGCAGAAACAACATGACCAGGAAAGTCGCACTCATTACCGGTGGTGTCGGCGGTATCGGCACCGGCATCTGCAAGACTCTCGCGAAAAAGGGCTACTTCGTTGTCGCCAACTATGTCGTCCCGGGATCGGAAACGCGTTGGCTGGAGGAGATGGCCGCTGCCGGGTTCAATGGCAGTAGCGGCGCCGTTGCTTTCGGCGACGTCACCGACTACCAGGCCACCGGCGAAATGATCCGCAAGATCGAGGCGGAACACGGACCGATCAGCGTGCTGGTCAATTGCGCGGGCATCACCCGCGACGCGACGCTGCGAAACATGACGCCGGAAAACTGGCATGCCGTGCTTTCCACTAACCTCAATAGCGTGTTCAATACCAGCAAGCATGTCATCGAGGGCATGATCGAGCGTGGCTGGGGACGCATCATCAATATCTCATCGGTCAACGGCGTCAAGGGTCAGTTCGGCCAGACCAACTATTCCGCTGCCAAGGCGGGCGTACTTGGATTCACCAAGTCTCTCGCATACGAACTCATTCGCAAGGGCATCACCGTCAATGCCGTATCACCGGGCTACATCGATACCGACATGACACGCGCCATTCGCGAAGACATCCGTGAGGAAATCATCGCCAGCATTCCCGCCGGCCGGATGGGTTTTCCCGACGATGTCGCCAACGCGATTGCGTTCCTGGCGTCCGAAGAGTCGGGCTATATCACCGGGACCAATGTGTCGGTCAATGGCGGGTTGCATATGTACGCTTAAGTTTGCTACAAAAGAATCTTGAACCACAGAGGACACCGAGAACACAGACAAAAACCGGCTTGTTTTCAATTGTTCCGGGCCATGTGGCCGGCAACCCGATGGGAAACTTGCCTTTCCTCTGTGTTCTCTGTGTACTCTGTGGTTCAGGAAGTTGAATTCAAAAAAGGGCACCGATGGCGCCCTTTGCGTTTGCGGAAATACCTGGCATCAGAACATGTGTTGGCCACCGTTGATGGCAATGTTGGCCCCGGTCACGAATGCCGCCTCGTCCGACGCCAAATACGCGCATAGGCCCGCAACTTCCTCCGGCTTGCCCAGCCGTCCCACGGGAATCTGCGGCAGGATCTTGGAATTCAGCACGTCCTCGGGAATCGCCGTCACCATCGCCGTGCCGATATAACCCGGCGAAATGGTATTGACGGTCACGCCTTTCTTCGCCACTTCCAGCGCCAGGGCCTTGGTGAAGCCGTGCATGCCGGCCTTGGCGGCAGAATAGTTGGTCTGGCCGAAAGCGCCCTTCTGGCCGTTGACCGACGACACATTGATCACGCGGCCCCAGCCGCGCTCGACCATACCGTCGACCACTGGCTTGGACATGTTGAACACGCTATCGAGATTGGTGCTGACCACCGCATGCCAGTCGACCTTGCTCATCTTCTTGAAGGTGGTATCGCGGGTGATGCCGGCGTTATTGATGAGGATATCGACGGGGCCGACTTCCTTCTGGATTTTTTCCACTGCGGCGGCGCAGGAATCATAGTCGGCGACGTCAACGGCATAGGCGCGGAAATGGAAATCGCGGGCTTCCATTGCCTTCAGCCATTCCCCCGACTTGGTATTCGACGGCGAATACGTGACCACCACCTTGATGCCCATGCGGGCAAGCTTCATGCAGATAGCCTCGCCCAATCCACCCATGCCCCCGGTTACCACTGCGATGCGCTGTGCCATTTCTCGCTCCTCGTTATTCTCAGGTTATTGACCATCGTCTTTGAAGGTGATGGTTCGGAAATATGCTGATTTCCCAAACGATACCACTTGCCCCGGAAACTCGCCAAGCAGATACGCGTTTCGTTGCGGTGGATCGTTGTCCTATGCCTTCTCCTTTACGTAGCGGCCGGGCGCGGGCTCGGTAGGCCGGAAATCCGCGTTGCCCAGTGTCTTGCGCGCCGGGATCGTCTTGCCGCCATACTGTTTAAGCCAGGCGATCCAATGCGGCCACCAGCTGCCATCGGTTTCCCGGGCGTGGGCAAGCCATTGGTTTTGCTTTTCATCAAGTTCGCCACCGGTCCAGTAGCTGCGTTTGTTGTTTGCGGCCGGATTGACCACGCCGGCAATGTGGCCGGAGGCGCCCAGCACGAATTCGGTTTCTCCGCCGAGGTAGGACGCACTCGAATAGGCGCCGCGCCACGGAACAATGTGATCTTCCCTGGCGGCAAACACAAATGCCGGCATGTCGATATAGGAGAGATCGACCGGCACGCCGCACATCGTCAGTTTGTCGGGCTTGACGAGATTGTTTTCGTAATAGGTATTGCGCAAGTAGTAGCAATACCAGGGCCCCGGCAGGTTGGTGCTGTCGGAGTTCCAGAACAGCAGGTCGAATGCCGGTGGTTTGGTGCCCTTGAGGTAATTATTGACCACGTAATTCCACACCAGCTCGTTGGCGCGCAGCGAGACAAAGGCGAAGGCGAGATCGCTGCCGGCGACGATACCGCCCCGCCCGACCTCGCGTTCGCGCTTTTCCACGAAGGCCTTGTCGATATAAGCCGCAATATCGCCCACGTCGGAAAAATCGATGAAGGTGGTCAGAAAGGTGACGCTCTCGACCACATCGTGGCCCATGCGACGCAGGATGGCCAGCGCGCAGGCCAGCATGGTGCCGCCGACGCAGAATCCTAGCGTGTTGATCCGCTCCACATTGGTGATCTGACGCACGACATCGATGGCCTTGATGACGCCATCCGCCAGATAATCGTCCCATGTGAGGTGCCCCTGCGCATCCTTCACGTTGCGCCACGATGTGACGAAAACCGTGAAGCCCTGCTCCACCGCATACTTGATGAATGAATTGTCCGGCCGCAAATCGAGAATATAGAATTTATTGATGCACGGCGTCACCAACAGCAACGGACGCAGGTGCACTTGCGGGGTCTGCGGCGCGTACTGGACAAGCTGGAGTATTTCGTTTTCGAACACCACGCTGCCGGGTGAAAGCGCGATATTTTCACCGACCTTGAATGCGGCCTCGTCAGTTATGGAAATGTGGCCCTTATCCATGTCTTCGCGGAGATTTTCCAGACCGGCGCGCAGCGATTCACCCTTGGATTCGATCGCCGATTTCAGCGCGTCGGGGTTGGTCATCAGGAAATTCGCCGGCGACAGGGCGTCGAGATACTGCTTGGCGAAAAAACGCATTTTCTGTTTCATGTCCGGTTCAATTTCGGCATCCTGGATGCTCTCCATCAACAGGCGCGATGCCGCCAGGTACGATTCAGCCAGGTAACGAAACTGCGGCATCGCCTGCCATGCCTCGCTGGAGAACCGTTTATCCTGCCGGCTCGCCAGCGCCGCCGAATCCGCTGATCCCGGCTCGGCAAAACTCTTCATCAGGCGCCGCTGCTCTTCGACAAAACGCCGCTGCAGGGCGGCTATTTTTGCCGGCTCGCGCTGAAGGGTGTTGAGCATTTCGTGCCAGGCTTCATTGACGTTGGCCGGCGTCGGAATGGCGCCGAGACCCTGGATCCAGCGAGCGCCGGATTCCTGAACGTCCGACAGGATTTTCTGGAAATCGAATGCAGTATGATGCGACGACATGAGCGTGGCCTTCAGGAATGAGTGGTTTCCGGAATTATGCGGCAAGGCGCATCGGCTTGCCACCTGCCTCAGTGCGACATGAGCAGGTGAAACCCCCAGATTGACGCGACGCCTAGCCCGATCAACCCAATCTGCAGCAGCGATTCCTTCATCGATGTCCGCTTGTGCAGGCCGGGAATCAGGTCGGCGATGGCGACATAGATCATGCTGGACGCCGCAAAGCACAGGAATATCAGTGAATACCGCGCAAAGTTCATGATCGCGAAATAGGCAATCAGCGCGCCCGCAAGCGTCGCGAAACTCGATGCGATATTCCAGAACAGCGCGCGTGACTTGCTGAATCCCGAATGAATCAGCACCAGGAAGTTTCCCAGTTCCTGCGGCAGTTCGTGGGCGACGATCGCGACCGCCGTCAGGATTCCCAATTTCACGTCGGCCATGAAAGCGGCCGCGATGGCAAAGCCGTCGGTGAAATTGTGAAAACCGTCGCCAATGATGATCATCCAGGCACTGGCGCGCCGGCCGCCATCTTGCCCATGCCCGTGTGCGTGTGCGTGCGCATGGGAGTGGCCGTCCGGATGCGTGTGGCGGTCGGTGGCCCCATGAGCATGCACCTCTGATTCCAGCGACGCCGCGACCAACGCTTCTGCCTGCCCGGCATGGTCGTGATCGTGCCGCCACAAGACAAATTTCTCCAGCACAAAGAACGCCAGTATCCCCACCAGGATCCACACGGCCGCATCCTGGACGTGCGCTGACGATTCGAAAATGTGCGGCAGAAGATCCAGGAATACCACGCCCAACAACGCACCCACCGCATAGCTGACGAACAGCGGTATCAGCCGCGGCTGGATACGCCACGCCACGACAGCGGCGAGCAGCACCGAGACCGCGCCGCCCGCCAGGCTGGCGAGGATGATGTAAAAAAGGGTCATGGAAGATTCAATTTACAGAAAGTGCGGCCAGACGAGAGGGACGCCGCACGGTTAATGCAACTCGATTGCATGATTTTAACATGCGTACCCAACGTACTCGCCCCGCCAGGAACGTCGCCACTCCCGCTATTCCCGCTACTCCCGCCAGATGAACGCCGCCATGCGTCCGGTAACGCCATCGCGCCGATATGAAAAGAACCGCGCGGGCGTCGACAGCGTGCAAACGCCCCCACCGAATACTTGCCCGACACCGGCCGCCGACAGCCTTTGCCTCGCCAGCTCATAAATATCGGCAAGGAATTTACCATCTTGATCGGCAGATGCGGTGAAGGCGCGTTTCGACTCGAGACCTGCCTTTGCAAAAGCGTCAACCACGTCCTGCCCAACTTCAAAGGCCAATGGGCCAATCGCCGGGCCGAAACAAGCCATCACCTGCCCGGGAGGAACCTGCATGGCCGCGAGCGTGTGTTCGATCACCCCGGCCGCCAGTCCGCGCCAGCCGGCATGAACGGCAGCCACGCACGAGCCGCTCTCATCGCAAAGCAGGATCGGCAGACAATCGGCCACCATCACCGCGCAAGGCCGCGCGAGCAACCTTGTCGTTGCCGCATCGGCCGTCGGCGGCACGGCGCGTTGTACGTCCTCGCCGATTACGACCACCCGCGTGCCATGCACCTGGTTCATCCACAGGGGATCGCCCGGCAACTGTTCGCGGACGCGGCGGCGATTTTCGGCGACCGCGGCGGGATCATCGCCAACCTGCATACCGAGGTTCAGGCTTGCATAGGGACCAAGACTGATGCCCCCGCGCCGAGTGGTGATGAGCACTTTCACCCCTTGCGGCAATGGCCAGTCGTGCAGGAAGGTGTCCGCGGATTCTGGCATTGGCCGATTCAGCCGAGGCCGGCGACGAAATCGATGAACTCGCGCATGTCATCGGGAACCGGTGCTTCAAAGGATCGTTCGCCACCCTCCAACGGATGCTCGAATGTCAACTTGCGCGCATGCAGGGCCTGGCGGCCAAATTCGCGAATGACGTCGCGCACATCGTTGTCGATGCCGGTCATGGTTGGGCCGTAAACCGTGTCGCCTTCGAGCGGGAAACCGAGGGAATGCATGTGCACCCGAATCTGGTGCGTGCGCCCCGTCTCCAGCCGGCATTCCACCAGCGTGTGAAAGGCGAATCGCTCCAACACGCGATAGTGGGTCACTGCCGGCTTTCCGGCTTCATGCTCCTTCACCACCGCCATGCGGGTGCGGTGATGAGGATGCCGGCCGATCGGCGCATCGACCTTCCCGTCTTTTCGCAGATTGCCCCGAACCAGTGCCAGATAGATTCGCTTCATGGTCCGCGCTTGCAATTGCCGGACCAGCGACAATTGCGCCGCTTCGGTCCTGGCGGCGACCATCACGCCGCTGGTGTCCTTGTCGAGCCGGTGCACGATACCCGCGCGTGGCAGGTTGGATACCGCCGGATTGCGATACAGGAGACCATTGAGAAGTGTGCCGCTCCAGTTGCCTGCTGCCGGATGCACGACCAGCCCGGCAGGCTTGTTGAGGACGATGACCGCATCGTCTTCATGCATGACATTCAATGGCACGTCTTCGGCCTGAAATGCGGATTCCTCCTGGCGCGCCGTCAGCCGCGCCTCGATGATCTCGCCGCCAAGCATTTTGGTTTTCGGCGCAGCCGTCCGCTGGTCAAGCGTGATGTCACCGCCCTTGATCATGGCCGTCAATCGGCTGCGGGAATGGTCGGGCAACAACTCGGCGAGTGCCTGGTCGAAACGAAGTCCCGCCAAACCAAACGGCACCTTCAATGTCAGAGGAACGGCGGCGCCGCCAACAGCGGCCCGTGGCGGGGATTCAAGGTCGCCTGGGCTATAATCTTCTTCTTCAATATCGACAGGCAGCATGTCTTACTTTTCTTTCCGCAATTCACGACAGTGAGTCCGGCGTTTCTCACCCTCTCCCGCGAGAGGGCGAGGGCTGGGGGTTTAGCGGGGGTTTCGAGCGGCAAGCCGCTCGCCCGCGAAACAGTGGCCCGATGCAACGGGCCACGCGCGCCGCAGGGGAGGGATTGAGCATTCTGACTGTTATCCATCATGGAATGCTCAATCAGTATGACACGATCAATATTTGCGGTCCTGGCCCTGACCAGCACGATGCTTGCCGGTTGCGCGTGGTTTAACACCAAACCCGATCAACAGAAAAACTGGACCGTCGAGCAATATTACAAGAATGCCCGGGAAGACCTGGATTCGGGCAATTACAACGGCGCGGTCAAAGGTTACGAGGCGCTGGAAGCCAAGTTTCCCTTCGGCAAGTATTCCCAGCAGGCACAACTGGATATTGCCTACGCGTACTACAAGGAGGGCGAAACCGCCCAATCGGTATCGGCAGCAGATCGCTTCATGAAACTGCACCCCAACCATGCCAACCTCGACTACGCGCTGTACATCAAGGGCCTGGCGTATTTCAAGCCTGACCTCGGTCTTTTCGGTGAATTCCTGAACCTGGATCCGTCCGAACGTGACCCGAAAGCCTTGCGAGAGTCTTTCGAAGTCTTCAAGGACCTGGTGGTGCGTTTTCCGGACGGCAAGTATGCCGACGATGCCCGCAGCCGCATGGCGTATCTGGTGAATTCGCTCGCCAAGCACGATGTCGCCGTCGCCAAGTATTACTACAATCGCGGCGCGTA
>JANNGY010000321.1:0-2384 GCA_031404095.1 Betaproteobacteria bacterium
AAAAGGCAAACTCAAGCACTGGCGCACCTTTCCGGCCAAAATGCCGCCAAGGGCCGCGCCAGTGCTTGAGTTTGATTGGGTGGATCGGAGAAACCTCAAGAATCTGTCATCCCCGCGAAAGCGGGGATCCATTTCCTTACACCTATCAACGCGTTACGAAAATTGGATTCCCGCCTTCGCGGGAATGACAGGGTATTTAGACGTTTCCGATTGTCATATCGAGCAGAACTTCCATCTATCACAAGCCTTTTCGCCTTGCCAATTCAAACGCTAAACTCCTCCATGCTCGATCCCGCCACCATCCGCCGCTTCGAAGAACTCACCCTCAACACCTCGCCCGCCATCCATCAGGCGCTCTACGACGGCTGGTTGCTGCGAGCGTCCGGGACCGATACGCGCCGCGCCAATAGCGCGACCGCGCTGCAGCTGTCGAGGTTGCCGCTGGAGGAAAAGATCGCCTTTACCGAGGAGTGGTATCGCACCCAAGGGCAGCCGGCGATTTTTCGCCTGACCGAGGCCCTCGCACCGCCGGAGCTCGACGTCCTGCTCGCCAACCGCGGCTACGCGCTGGAAGTGGAAACCTGGGTCATGACGCGCGACCTGACCGAGGGCATTCCGCCGGGCAACTATGCGATTCCGGAGGGGGCAAAGCTGCTCGAGCGCAGCGAAAGCGAAGGGCTGGACGACATCCATCGCATGAAAGCCGTGAGCCCGGCGCTGCACGCGCAGGACGTCAAGCGGCAGGCGCTGTGGAAGGGCCCGCAGATATTCCTTTCCCTGAAGACGGCGCACGGCATCGCCTCGACCGGCATGGCGCGGCTGGAGGCCGGCCATCTCGGCATCTTCAACATGCGTACCGCCAGCAAGGCGCGCGACAAAGGCTACGCGTCGATCCTGGTGGCGTATCTGCTCGCATGGGGGCTCGAGCAAGCCGCCACCAGCGCCTTCCTGCAGGTCGACCAGACGAACCTCGCCGCCATCGCGGTGTACCGGAAATTCGGCTTTTTGCCGGCGTATGCGTATTGGCATCGCGTGCAGAAGTCCGCTTGAAACCCACCACGATGTCGGTAGCGGAAGGCATGACATTCCTGCGGGCGGGAAAACTCCGCGACGCCGAGCTGTGTTTCCGCTCTGTCCTCGAGCGCGATTCGCGCGACGCGCAGGCGCTTTTGGGTCTCGGCATCATTGCCCACCAGTCGGGCCACTTTGCCCCGGCGCTGGCATTGTTCGATCGCGCCATCGCGGCCGATCCCGCGCTGCCGGCGGCGCATGTGAACCGCGGCAATGCGCTGGCGGCGCTGCAGCGGCACGCCGATGCGGTTGCCGCGTATGAAGCGGCGCTCGCCATCGCTGCCGACTTGCCGAGCGCGCTCATCAATATGGCCAGCGCCTTGCACACGCTGGGCCGGCTCGATGACGCGGTCGCCGCAATGGAACGCGCGCAGGTTAAAGAACCCCACTCGCCCGAACTGCTGAACAATCTCGGCAATTTTCTCAAGGACCAGGGACGGCTTGAGCAAGCGTTGGATTGCTACCGGCGTGCGCTTGAGTTGAATCCCATGATGCAGCAGGCATTCAGCAACCGGCTGGCCGCGCTGAAGCTCGACACATCTGTCTCGCCGCAACAACTGCTCGACGAGCATCGGCGATGGTCGAACTGGTTCGAAGCGGTTTCCAGCGAAGCGCCGTTGCTGGCGAATGCCCCGCAGCCCGCAAGGAAGTTGCGCATCGCCTACGTCTCGCCTGACTGCCACACCGCACTGCCGGCGTTTCTCGACCCGGTCATCACATCGCACGATCGTGACCAATTCGAGGTCTTCTGCTATTTCAATAATCCGCAGGACCCGCAACGGTTGAAACTGCTCGGTGTCACTGAAACAGCGCGCGTCATGCGCGGCCGCGACGACGTACTGGTGGCCAGGCAGATCCACGACGATGCAATCGACATCCTCATCGATATCGCCGGGCACACCGGCCACAATCGCCTCGGCGTGTTTGCCCGGCGCCCGGCGCCGGTGCAGATCACCTGGCTCGACTATCTCTGCACCACCGGTCTTGATGCAATGGACTATCGCATCACCGACGCGATCGCCGATCCGCCGGGAAACGAAGTGTTTCATGTCGAGTCCTTGCTGAGGTTGCCGCTGCCGCACAGCCAGTGGTGCTGGCAGGCGGATGCTGACGCGCCCGCAGTGACGGAATCGCCTGCCCGCCAACGAGGGCGCATTACCTTCGGCTCGTTCAATAACGCACAGAAACTCACCGATGGCACGCTGGCGCTTTGGCGCCGCCTGCTCGAGGTCGTTCCCTCGGCAAGGCTATGCGTGGCCGGCATCCCGGAAGGGTTGGCGCGCGCGCGGGTGCAGGTGGGGCTCGCGTGCGAC
>JANNGY010000322.1:0-7322 GCA_031404095.1 Betaproteobacteria bacterium
GAATATCAGATCACCTTGCGCAACACCGGCGGGCAAGACGTGCTGGCGGTTATCTCGGTGGATGGCGTGAATGTGGTCAGCGGCGAAACCGCGGCCACGCTGCAGAGCGGTTACGTCATCGATCGCTGGCAGCAGATGGATATCGCCGGCTGGCGCAAGAACCTGTCGCGCACGGCGGCGTTCTATTTCACCTCGCTCGGCGATTCATATGCGGCACGCACGGGACGGCCGAACCATGTCGGCGTCATCGGTGCGGCACTGTACCGGCGCAAGCCGGAACCGGTTTCGGTTGCACCCGAGGCGCCGGCCGTCATGGGATCCGACGCGCACCCGGGTGCACGGAGCGATCGCCCTGAAGCGGCCGCCCAATCGGCGCCAGGTCTGATGCGCGAAAAATCGCGGGCCGATCGCGCCGCCGAAAACGACTCGGGCCGGTTGAGGGATAAACTCGGCACCGGCCACGGACGCAGCGAAGCGTCCCCGGCACGCTATACCACCTTCGAGCGTGCCACGTCACATCCGGAAGAAGTCATCAGCATTTACTACGACAGCCACGCCAACCTGGTGGCGCGCGGCATTATTCCATCGCATTCGTGGCGCGAGCCGCAACCGTTCCCCGGGCGCTTTGCGCCTGATCCGCCGCATTGAATGGTGATGCGGCAACTGGATACGCTGTTTACGTCCTCCCCGCGACGGCGGGGACGACGTACATGAAATACTTGACCTGTTTAGTTGCCGGATCAGTGGCACTGCCGCCGGACGCTTGACCGGCAGCGATTCAGGTCAAGTAAACTTCCGGGCAACATGTCCGCCAGTGAACAGTCGACCGATGAAGACCTCATGCTGCGCTACCAGGCCGGCGACGCCGGCGCTTTCGACCTGCTGTATGCTCGCCACCGCGGCGGACTGTTCAGATTCATCGGCCGCCAGTGCCGCACCCGCGAGCACGCGGAGGAATTGTTTCAGGAGGTGTGGATGAACCTGATCCAGGCGCGCGAACGCTACCGCGTCGAAGCGCAGTTCCGCACCTACCTGTTCACGCTGGCGCACAATAAGCTGATGGATTATTTTCGCCGTCACGGCCGCGTTGAACTGACGCTGTATGAAAAGGGCGATGCGGAAGGCGAAGAAAACGCGATCGACCGGCTGGCCGGCAGCCGGGTCGACGAACCGCTGGTGCGCGCCGAATCAGCACAGCAGTCCGCGGCGATCCTGCGCGCCATCGAGAGCCTGCCCGCGCCGCAGCGCGAAACGTTTTTGTTGCACGAAGAAGGTGGAATGAGTCTGGAAGAAATTGCCGTAACGACCGGTTGCACCATGGAAGCCGCCAAGAGCCGGTTGCGCTATGCCGTCGCGAAGTTGCGCGATGGCCTGAAAGAGTACGCATGAACATTGCCGATCAACATGATCGCGAACACATGAAAAATGAGGACAAGGATAGGGACGCGGTGAGCCGCGCCTATCGCGACGCACGCGATAGCGACGTTGGTGGCATGGCGCCGCCGGCCGCGCTCGACGACGCCATTCTCGCCGCCGCGCACCGCGCGGTTCACTCCGGTCCGAAACTCGCCGGCAGCAACTGGATTCGCCGTTGGACGCCGCAACTTGCCGTGGCGGCCGTGGTGGTGCTGTCGGTGTCGGTGGTATTCGTGTCCATCGAGGAACGCCCGGACCTGGCGCCGGCGTCGATTCAAAGCATCGCGCCGGTACAAAAAGCCACACGGCCGGAAGCCGTTATCAGCACCGCAGAGAAAACAATTACCGGCGCGGTCCCGGCGCCAGAAACTTCAGTCGAAGCCGATAAGGTCGCCAGGAAATTGCCTTCCGAGGCCGCCGCGCGCGACGCGTCGGCAGTGCGCCAGGAACGCGAGGCCGCCGTGAGCGAAGAACGAAACGTGGCGGTTTCCCCAGCCAACCGGCCAGCACCGGCACCGCAAGTGGCCGCTGCCGGGTCGCAATCCATCATGCCACCCGCCTATCCCCCCGCCGTGCAGAGCGTGTCGCCCGCGCCGGTCCCTGCCCCCGCCGCCGACCCTTTTCCCAACGCTATTTCCGGCGCAAAGGCCGACGCGCTCGCCACCGCGCGCAAGAAGGAAAGAAGCGACACACGATCACCCGCCGCTGCCGAGCCGGCGCGGGTTGAAGAGAAGATTGCGGCGGCCGGCTCGTCGCGCGCGAAAGAGTCAGGTGACGCGGCGGCCGGCGTTTCGGCGGCCGCTTCCGTTTCGCCGCCTTCCCGAGAATCGAGCGCCATACCGGTCGCACCGATCGGCTATGCGCCTACGCCCCTGGTCAAGCAGCTCGCACCCGCGGCCACGGCAAAGTCCGGCGCGACGGTGGCGCCGGCGCACGCCCCATCACCCGCATTGGCGGACAAGGCGCGGCCGAACGAGCAGGCGGCAAGCAACGTTTCCACCATTGAGGACGAGCGTCCCGGCCCCTGGCTGAAGCGGCTGATGGAACTGCGCGAGCAAGGCAAGTTCACGCAACTGCGCGAAGAGCTGGTTCGCTTCCGGAAAGTCCATCCCGACGTCGTGCTGCCAAAGGCGCTGACGGATTTGCCCGCCGGTCCTTGATCCGACCGACATTCATCAGGAGACGTTTTGCAATCATTGCTGAAACTCACCAGGCTGATTGATTCGCTCAACGAGCAGATCGGCCATCTCGCCAACTGGGGCGTGTTGTTCGCCTGCCTCATCAGCGCCGGCAACGCGATGGTGCGATACGCCTTCGATACCAGTTCCAATTCCTGGCTGGAAATTCAGTGGTACCTGTTCTCCGCGGTCGTCATGCTTGGCGCGTCGCACACGCTGAAAATGAACCAGCATGTGCGCGTCGACATCTTCTACGGCATGCTTTCCGATCGCGGGCAGAAATGGCTGGACCTGATCGGCACTATCATCTTCCTGATCCCCGTTTGCGTGGTCATCGCTTACATGTCGTGGCCGGTGTTCACGGATTCCTGGGTTGGAAACGAAATGTCTTCCAATGCCGGCGGATTGGCGCGCTGGCCGTTCAAGATTCTCCTGCCGATCGGCTTCGCGCTGCTCACCCTGCAAGGCGCCTCCGAGGTAATCAAGCGCGCCCTCGCGCTGCACGGCGACGTCAAGCTCGACGTCCACTACGAGAGGCCGCTGCAATGATTCCATTGGAGTGGATGCCGCCGCTCATGTTCGGCGGCCTGATGGTATTCATGCTGATCGGCTACCCCGTGGCGTTCACGTTGGCGGCGCTGGGCCTGTTTTTCGGCGTGATTTCTATTGAACTCGGCTTCTTCGCGCCGGCTTTCCTGCAGGCGATTCCGCAGCGCGTCCTCGGCATCCTGTCCAACGACCTGCTGCTGGCGATCCCGTTTTTCACCTTCATGGGAGCGATCCTCGAGAAATGCGGGCTGGCCGAAGACATGCTGGATTCGATGGGCCAGCTGTTCGGTCCCGCGCGCGGCGGGCTGGGCTACTCGGTGATCCTGGTCGGCTTCATCCTCGGCGCCATTACCGGCACCGTCGCCGCACAGGTTATTGCGATGGCGCTGATCTCGCTGCCGGTGATGATGCGCTACAACTACAACATGAAATACGCCACCGGCGTGCTGGCCGCCTCCGGCACCATCACCCAGCTGGTCCCGCCGTCACTGGTGCTGGTGGTGCTTGCCGACCAGTTGGGCAAATCGGTCGGCGACATGTATCTCGGCGCATGGGGTCCTTCGATCCTGCAAGTGCTGATGTTCGCGCTCTACACCTTCGTTCTCACCCGCATCAAGCCCGACTGGCTGCCGGCGATTCCCAGGGAACATCGCACCCTGCAGGGCTGGCCGCTGATCCGCAAATGTCTCAGGGGCATCATCCCCTGCGCCGTGCTGATTTTCCTGGTGCTGGGCACGCTGCTGATGGGGCTCGCCACGCCGACCGAAGGCGGCGCGATGGGGGCGGTCGGCGCGCTGGTGCTGGCGGTCTATCGCCATCCGCAATTGGGCGAAGGGAGCCGGCGCGTCTTCTGGTTCGGCCTGATGGCCGCCGGCGTGGCCACTATCATCGGCATCTTCGCCTTCAAGTCGTTGCCGTTTCAAATTGCCGTGACCGTGCTGTACATCGCCGTGGTGTGGCTGTGCCTGCGCGCGGCGATGATCGGCGAGCTGCGCGATCTCATCAAAAAAGCCTACGAATCCACCGCGCGCCTGACCGCGATGGTGATTTTCATCCTCATCGGCTCATCCTGCTTCTCGGTGGTGTTCCAGGGTGTCAATGGCGGACCGTGGCTGGAACACATGATGGGCAGCATTCCGGGCGGGGTGTGGGGATTCCTGATCTTCGTCAACCTGTTTATCTTTTTCATTGCCTTCTTTCTCGACTTCTTCGAGATTGTTTTCATCATCGTGCCGTTGCTGGCGCCGGTCGCGAAAGTCATGCTCACGCCGATCGTCGGCGAGGACGCCGCGCTGGTCTGGTTCGGCGTGATGCTGTGCGTCAACCTGCAGACGTCTTTCATGCATCCGCCGTTCGGTTTTGCCCTGTTCTACCTGCGCGGCGTGGCGCCGAAGGAAGTGAAGAGTTCGGATATCTACTGGGGCGCGCTGCCGTTCGTCGCCCTGCAACTGGTGCTGGTGGCGCTGGTCATCGCCTTTCCGAAACAGGTGACGATGTTCCTCGATGAACCGGCGAAATTCGATGTCGATAAAGTGAGGATCGAACTGGAAGGCGACAACCCGGATCCGTACGCGGTCAAGGCGCCGGGCAGTGAGGAAAAGAAATCCGACGAGAGCAACAACGACCTGATGAATTCGCTCGGCGGCAGGAGCGACGACAAGTCGGCGGGCCCGGCGAAGGAGGACGCGGCGGCGGACGACTTGATGAAAGCGCTGGGCGGCAAAACGGACGCGCCGGCCAATCCCGGCGCGAAGCCCGGGGACAAGCCGGGCGCCAGGAGTGGGGCCAAGGCGGGAGACAAGGCAATCCCGGCCAAAGGAAAAACCCAGGATGAATTGGCAGCGGATGAAATCGATAAGGCGTTGCGGGGCGGGAAATAGCGCAAGGAGAAGGAAATGCAAATGACAGCAAAAGACAGGGTCAACACCAGAGTGGGCACCGGCGAAATCGCGTTGATCACGGGCGCCTCATCGGGTATCGGCGAGGCACTGGCCGGCTGTTTTGCCCGGAACGGATTTGACCTGGTGCTGGTGGCGCGCAGCGTGGACAAGCTTGAAGCGCTGGCCGTCAAGCTCGCCGCCCAACACAAGATCAAAGCGTGGGTCGAGCCGGCCGATCTCTCGGCGCCGGGCAGCGCGAAAAAACTTGCCGCCGTCATGACGCGACGCAAGCGCGCCATCGACGTGCTGGTGAACAATGCCGGCGTGCTGGAACACGGCGCGTTTGCGGCAATCACACCGCAACGGCATCAGCAATTGATCGACCTCAACATCTCGGGCCTGACCGCGATGCTCGCCAATTTCGTGCCGTCGATGTTGACGCGCGGCCATGGTCGCATTCTCAACGTGGCATCGGTTGCCGCGTTCCAGCCGATACCGACGCTAGCCACCTACGCGGCCACCAAGGCCTACGTGCTGTCGTTGACCGAGTCCCTGTCGGAAGAACTGAAAGGCAGCGGCGTGACCATCACGGCACTGTGCCCCGGTATCACCGCCACCAACATGCTCAGCGCGGCGGCAAGCACCAGCGGAAAGTTGACCAAACTTCCCGGCTTTCTGGTCGGCGAAGTCAACAAGGTGGCGATGGAAGGCTATGAGGCGTGCCTCAGGGGCGATGTCATCAAGGTGCCGGGGACCATAAACCTCGCCGCGATTCTTGCCGGACGGGCGACGCCCAAGTGGCTGCTGCGAAAACTCAGCGGGACGCTTGGGCGGAAATCGATTTAGGCCATCCTGAATCGCAAAACGCTCGCCCGGTGCAGGATGCCGCTATCTTGTGCCCCCGTCCCCGTGGAAACGGGGGAAAGAACTGGAGGGGGTATCGCCGCGTCGCCGCTACTTCTTGGTCGGCGCCGCCGACTTTTTCACGGCGCCCGCCGTCGCCATGTAGCCGTCGAAATTCTGCTCGGCGACGCGGAACCAGAGGACCTGGTCATCGCGGAACGCCTTCCAGGCGTCATACACTTTCTTGAATTTCGGATTCTTGGCCGACTCTTCTTCGTACACTTCGTTGGCTGCCTTGTAGCAGGCATTCATGATGTCCTTGCTGAACGAGCGAAGCTGCACCTTGTTGCCCACCAGGCGCTTCAACGCAGCCGGGTTGAGGGCGTCGTATTTCGCCAGCATGTCGACGTTGGCCTCCGCACACGCGGCTTCCAGGATCGCCTTGTACTCTGGCGGCAGCGCCTCCCATTGCTTGATATTGACGAACAGGTCGAGTTCGGGGCCGCCTTCCCACCAGCCGGGATAGTAGTAGTACTTGGCGACCTTGTAGAAGCCGAGCTTTTCGTCGTCGTACGGGCCGACCCACTCGGCCGCGTCGATGGTGCCCTTTTCCAGCGCGGGATAAATGTCGCCGGCGGCAATCTGTTGCGGTATCAACCCAAGCTTGGACATCACGCGCCCGGCAAATCCGCCGATGCGCATTTTCAGGCCTTTCATGTCGGCAACGGTCTTGATTTCCTTGCGGAACCAGCCGCCCATCTGCGCCCCGGTATTGCCCGCGACGAAATTGATAATGTTGTAGTCCTTGAGGAATTCGCGCATCAGTGCCAGGCCGCCGCCGTGATACATCCACGCATTCTGCTGGCGCGCATTCATGCCAAACGGGATGGCACAGGCGAACGCAAACGTCGGATCTTTGCCGAAAAAGTAGTAGGGCGCCGTGTGGCAACACTCCACGGTGCCATCCTTGACCGCATCCATCGCCGAGAATGCCGGCACGATTTCCCCAGCCGCGAAAATCTGGATGTCGAACTTGCCGCCGGTTGCAGCCCTGACGCGCTTCGCGATCACTTCCGCGCCGCCATAAATCGTATCCAGATTTTTCGCGAAGCTGGAGGTCATGCGCCATTTGATGGTTGGCAGCGCGGCGGTCTGCGCCTGGGTCTGCGCCTGGGTCAGCGCCGGGATGGCGGCCCCCGCCGCCAGCGTAGCGCCGGCGGACGTCAGGAACTTGCGTCTTTGCACTTATTTCTCCTCAAAGCGTTGGTTTTTTTGCTGGACTGACGAAAAGGCAATATCAACGAAAAGGCGATACAAGTCCGTATGACCCGCTCTATTCCCCGGCGATGGACATGCGGTCGATGAGGATGCTGCCGACCTGCTTCGAGCCCAGCGCCAGCACGTCGTTGCCGATGGCGACGATGCCCTTGAGCATGTCTTTCATGTTGCCGGCAAT
>JANNGY010000323.1:0-11741 GCA_031404095.1 Betaproteobacteria bacterium
CCCGCAAGCAGCGACGCAAGTTTTTAGTTTACCCAGCCACGGCCCTGCATGGCCGTGTCGTTCGTCCGGCGTGAAGCAGTGCTTCACGAGTTCCCGCAAGCAGCGACGCAAGTTTTTAGTTTACCCAGCCACGGCCCTGCATGGCCGTGCCGTTCGTCCGGCGTGAAGCAGTGCTTCACGAATTCCCGGACTTACCCAAACCGGCCGGTGATGTAGTCTTCGGTCTGCTTGTTTTTCGGACGCACAAAGATCTGATCGGTAACGCCAAACTCGACGACTTCACCGATATACATGTAAGCCGTGTGGTCCGATACCCGGGCGGCCTGCTGCATGTTGTGCGTGACGATGAGGATGGTCACTTTTTTCTTGAGTTCGGTCACCAGCTCCTCGATGCTGCCGGTGGCAATCGGGTCCAATGCCGAGGTTGGCTCGTCGAACAGCAAAATTTCCGGGTCGGTAGCCAGGGCACGGGCGATGCACAGGCGCTGCTGCTGTCCGCCCGACAGCGCGAATGCCAGATCCTTCAGGCGATCCTTGACTTCATCCCAGAGTGCCGCGCCGCGCAACGCTTCCTCGACTTTCTCATCGAGTACCGCTTTGCGATTTTCGCCGCGGACGCGCAGGCCGTAGGCGACGTTTTCGTAAATCGATTTCGGGAACGGATTCGGCTTCTGGAACACCATGCTGATGCGCATGCGCACCTCAATCGCGTCCACCGATTTCGCCAGGACGTTCATGTTGTCCGGGTACAGCCTGATTTCGCCTTCGTAGCGCGTCCCGGGATACAGATCGTGCATGCGATTGAAGCAGCGCAGGTAGGTCGATTTCCCGCAGCCGGACGGGCCGATCAACGCCGTGATCTTGTTCTCATAAATCGGGAGGTTGATGTTCTTGAGCGCCTGGAAGTTCCCATAGTAAAAATTGAGATTCTTCGACTCGGCTTTGGTAATGAGCGGCTCACCTTCGGTTTGCAAAACGGCAGACATTGAATCCTCGACGGTTTGTTGTTGGTTGGCTACCACTTGAGGCTCTTGCGCAGGCGGTAGCGAAGCCAGATGGCGAAGGCATTCATGGACAACGTCATCACCACCAGCACCAGCCCCGCCGCGGCGGCATTCTTCTGGAATGCTTCTTCGGGTCGCGAGGTCCAGTTGAACATCTGTATCGGCATCACGGTAAAGGCCGACTTGAGCCATTCAAAGCTCAGGAACGGGAACTCGGACCCGACCGGTGACGGTGGCAGGAAGGCAATGAAGGTGAGTGCACCGATAGTGATGATCGGCGCGGTTTCGCCGATTGCACGGGCGAGGCCGATGATGACCCCGGTGAGTATGCCCGGCAGGGAATAAGGAACAATGTGATCGGACGTCACCTGCCACTTGGTGGCGCCCACCCCGTAGGCGCCTTCTCGAATGCCCACCGGTATGGAGCGAATTGCCTCGCGCGTGGCGACAATGATGACCGGGAGGATCAGCAGCGCCAGCGTCAGCCCGGCTGAAAGAATGCTCTGGCCGAAACCGAGCGCATATACGAATACACCCAGCGCCAGCAGGCCATAGACGATTGAGGGCACACCGGCAAGATTGGAGATATTGATTTCGATGATCGCGGTGACCAAGTTCTTGGGCGCGTATTCCTCAAGATAGATCGCGGAGGCAATGCCCAGTGGGATCGCTGCCAGCGCGGTCACCAGCATGACCAGCATTGATCCCACCCAGGCTGAGAGGATGCCCGCGTTCTCCGCGCGCCGCGATGGGAAGGAGGTGAAGAATTCCGAGTTCAGCCGGGGCACGCCATCGATCGCCATATTGATCAACAGCGCGGCCAGCGTCAATACGCCGACGGAAAGCGCCAGCACCCCGCACACCGAGAACAGCAGGTCAAAGCGTTTGTGTTTCGCGATCAATTCGCGCAGCGCGACAAGTTTTTCCGGATTGGCCATCGAGGTTCTCGGGTTCAGTAAGCTTGCCGGTACTTCTTGCGCAACCAGAAGCCCATTGAATTGAAAAACAGGGTGAGGATGAACAACGACAGGCCGGCGACAAAGATCGTCTGGTAACCGATGCTGCCGTGCGGCAAATCGCCCAGCGCCACCTGCACGATGTAGGACGTGATGGTCGCCGCCGGCTCAGCCGGATTCCAGGTCAGGTTGGGCTGCATGCCTGCCGCCACCGCCAGGATCATGGTTTCGCCCACCGCACGCGATATGCCAAGAATATAGGCGGCGACGATGCCTGAGAAAGCAGCGGGCGTGACGACCCGCACCGCCGTCTGAAAGCGGGTCGCGCCCATCGCATAAGAGCCTTCGCGCAGATTCATCGGCACCGCGCGCATTGCGTCCTCGCTGACCGATGCGACATAGGGAATGATCATGATGCCCATCACCAGGCCCGCAGACAGAAGGCTGAATCCCGGCAATCCGGGAAACACCACCTGCAAAATGGGTGTGACGACCAGCAAGGCAAAATAGCCAAAAATAATGGTCGGCACGCCACTGAGCAACTCGAGAATCGGCTTCGCGATCTCGCGCACCCTGAAGGTCGCAAATTCGCTCAGATAGAGCGCGATGACGGTACCGAGTGGAATGGCCACCGACAGGGCCACCGCAGAACTGACGATGGTCCCTGACAGCAGCACGGAAATGCCGTAGTGGGCATCGTCAAACAGCGGTGTCCACTGCGAATCGAACAAGATATCGGTCAGCGGCACCTGCGCGAAGAACGGCAAGGATTCGCCCACCAGGATAACGACGATGGCCGTCGTCGTTGCGACCGAGGACAGGGCCGCCAGAAACAGCACGAACTCGATGAACTTCTCGCGATACATGCGCGACCGGCGGGCCGCGAGCCGGGTCTGCGTCACACCCAGTGACGGTGCTTTCGTAGACGGTATGGTAGGTGGCAAAGCGCTCATCTCGCCCGGCGATGTCATGATGGATTGGCTCATGAATAATACCCGTTTCCAGAATGCAAGGCGGAGGGTTTCCCCTCCGCCCAGGGACAATCACGCAATTAGAGCTTTGCCTCGCGCTTGAGCAGATCTTCAATGGTGACGCCCACTTCGGCGATACCGCCAAACACGGTGCCTTTCTTGCCATTGACGAGATGATCGGCGCTCACCTGGTAGGAACTGTCGGGTAGCGGCACATACTTCACTTCTTTGGCCAGCTTGCCGCCGTTCTTCAGGTAGTACGCAACAAACTCTTTCACTTCAGGCTTTGCCATGGATTTGACGCTGACGTAAATGAAGATCGGGCGCGCCAGCGGCTGATAGGTGCCCGCCAGGACGGTTTCCATCGAGGGTGAAACGGCAGGCTTGCCGGCCTTTTCGACGATGGGAACGGCCTTCAGCTTCTTCTGGTTTTCAGCGTAGTAGGCGAATCCGAAATATCCGATCGCACCCTTGTCGCGCGTGACACCCTGAACAAGCACATTGTCGTCTTCAGAGGCGGTGTAATCGCCGCGGCTCGACTTGGCCTTGCCGACAATGGCCTCGGTAAAGTAATCGAACGTGCCCGAGTCCGAGCCAGCACCGAACAGCTTCAGCGGCTGATCCGGCCAAAGCGGGTTCACATCTTTCCAGCTTTTCACTTTTCCTTGTGCAGCCGGCTCCCACATGCGCTTGAGTTCTTCGACCGTCATCTGCTTGATGAAGTCATTGGCGGGATTGATCACCACCGTCAACGCATCGAACGCGACCGGCAATTCATAGTATTCGACACCGGCGGCCTTGCAATCGTCCATTTCCTTTCTCAGAATGGGGCGCGATGCGTTCGAGATATCGGTTTCGCCGCGGCAGAACTTCTTGAATCCGCCACCCGTACCGGAAATACCGACTGTGACTTTGATCGCGTTTTTCTTGGATTTCTGGAAATCTTCGGCAACGGCTTCGGTCACCGGATAGACGGTGGACGATCCATCAATTTTCACGACGGGCGCGGATTGGGCTAGCGCATCGTTTGGCACCAGCGCGATGGCGCCGGCGGAGATGGCGGTGGCAACAGCCAACGCGAGTTTGCTGATCATTTGCATGGGGTACTCCGTTCTAAAAGTAAGGGACGACGTATTTCAGAAGCGGAGTGTAGGTCTGTCACATGACACTATCGTGACAGTTAAAAAGTTCTGGAAAATCAATAATTAAACAGGCTTCCTCACGATTGTGGCGGGCTCACGCGGTACCCGCCCATTCATCCCTTGCCGGGTGCGCTGTTCAGGTTGCCGCTGCGCTGCGAACGACGTCGGCGATCTTCACTGCCAGCGCCTTGACCTGTGAACCATCACGGCCTTCCACCATCACCCGGATCACCGGCTCGGTGCCAGAAGCACGCAGCAGCACACGGCCCTCGCCTGCCAGTTGATCCTCGGCTGCTTTCACCGCCGCCTGCACCGGCGCGCTCGCTGAGAAATTGAAGCGGCGCGCCAGGCGCACATTCTCGAGCACCTGCGGGAACAAGGTCAGCTCCGCGATGAACTGACCCAGCGACAGGCCGGCGCGCTTGAGTGCGCCAAGAATCTGCAAGGCGGAAATGATGCCGTCACCGGTCGAATGTTTTTCAAGGCACAGCAAGTGCCCGGAGTTCTCGCCACCGCACTCCCAGCCGCGATCGCGCAGCAGTTCCAGCACATAGCGATCACCGACCTTGGCGCGTTCAAATGGAATTGCCATCTTTCCCAGCTGCAATTCCAGCGCCAGGTTGGTCATCAGCGTGCCGGCCACGCCGCCACGCAACACACCCCGCGCATGGCGATCCTTGATCATGGCGTACAGCAACTGGTCGCCGTCGAACAGCGTGCCGTCGGCGTCGCACATCACCAGCCGGTCGGCGTCGCCATCGAGCGCGAGGCCGAAGGTCGCGCCATGCTTTTTGACCGCGGCGCACATCGCCGCCGGGTGGGTGGCGCCAACCTCGTCATTGATATTGGTGCCGTCCGGCTGATTGCCGATCGCCACAACTTCGGCGCCCAGTTCACGGAACACGTGGGGCGCGATGTCCCACGAGGCGCCGTTCGCGCAATCGACCACCAGTTTCATGCCGCGCAGATCCAGTTGCCGCGGGAAGGTGCTCTTGCAGAATTCGATGTAGCGCCCGGCGGCATCGTCGACGCGCCGTACTTTGCCGAGGTGAATCGATTGCAGGGTTACCATCGGCTTGTCGAGCAGCGCCTCGATTTCCTGCTCGACTTCATCCGGCAGCTTGAGCCCGTCGGCGGAGAAAAACTTGATGCCATTGTCGTCAAAAGGATTATGCGAAGCGGAAATCATCACGCCCGCGGACAACCGCAGCGCGCGAGTGAGATAGGCGACACCTGGCGTCGGCATGGGCCCGATCAGCAAGACATCCACACCGGCCGCCGAAAATCCCGCCTCCAGTGCGCTTTCGAGCATGTACCCCGAAATGCGCGTGTCCTTGCCGATGATGACGGTTGGACGGGAGCGGCCATCGCTTCGGTCCTGCGCCAGCACGCAGCCGGCCGCGAATCCCAGGCGCAGCACGAAATCCGGCGTGATCGGCGCATCGCCGACGCGCCCGCGAATGCCATCGGTACCAAAATATTTTCGATTCATGATCTGCCCCCCGGGCGCGATGATAGTGACTTTGCAATTAAAACTCCAGCATTGGCGGGGCCTCCAGGCCGAAAGTGCCTGAAAATCCGCGCTGGTGCTAGATCGTCAATTCTTGGCTGCACTTACCCTGCATGGCAACGGCCAGCACCTTAAGCATATCGATGGTCTCAGCCACGTCATGCACGCGCAGAATTGTCGCACCGTTTTGGACAGCAATCATGGCTGCGGCGAGGCTCGCGGCCAATCTTTGCTCGACGGGACGTCCGGTTACTGCACCGAGCGATGATTTTCGTGAATAGCCCGCCAACAACGGGTAGCCGAGACGCGTCAACGCGCCGAGTTCGCGGAGCAGGCTGAAATTGTGTTCCACCGTCTTGCCGAATCCGAAACCCGGATCGATGACCAGGCGATCGCGCGCAATGCCTGCGTCTTCACAGGCTTTTGCGCGCGCAAGCAGGAAGTCACCGACCTCGCGCACCACATCATCGTATGCCGGCTGATGTTGCATGGTCCGCGGGGTGCCCTGTTTGTGCATCAAGCACACCGCGACCGTCGATTGCCGGCACGCGTCGATGGCGCCCTCAGCCTGCAGGGCATTCACGTCGTTGATCATCGATGCGCCGGTCGCGATCACCGCTTTCATCACCTCGGGCTTCTGGGTGTCTATCGACACCGGCACCGCACACTTCCGCAAGGCTTCCAGCACCGGCATCACCCGGTCCATTTCCTCCTGCAGACTGGCTGCCGCCGCACCGGGCCGCGTTGATTCCCCGCCGATGTCGAGGATGTCCGCGCCGTCTGCAATCAGTTTCTGCGCATGGGCAATCGCCAGATCGGCAGCCAGAAACTTCCCGCCATCGGAAAATGAATCCGGCGTGACATTGACGATGCCCATCACCAGCGGACGGTCGAGGCTCAGCGAGAATTGGCCGCAAACAAGTTTTGCCATGGGGTTCCAAGTATGTGCGCCCAGCCGGGCGCGCGAAACAAAACGGGCGGCACATTGGCCGCCCGGAGAACTGTCAAATCAATGAATCAGTGCAGGCCTTCCGCTGCCGCCGGCTCCGTCTTCGCGGGCCCGGGGGCGTTGCCGTCCTCGCCGTCGCGCTTCGGCTTGAAGGCAATCGATGATGGTTTCGGCGCGCGCGGCGGACGGCCTTCCATGATGTCCTTGATCTGGTCGGCATCGATGGTTTCGATTTCCAGCAAAGCCTTGGCCATCGCTTCCACCTTGTCGCGATTTTCCTCGATCAGTTTGCGGGCCAATGCGTATTGCTCGTCGATAATGCGGCGAATTTCGGCATCGACTTTGCGCATGGTTTCTTCGGATACGTTGGTCTGGCGCGTGACCGACCGGCCCAGGAACACTTCCCCTTCATTCTCGGCGTAGACCATGGTGCCGAGCGCGTCGGACATGCCGTAACGGGTCACCATGTCGCGTGCCAGGTGCGTGGCCCGTTCGAAATCGTTCGAAGCGCCGGTGGTCATCTGGTTCATGAAAATCTCTTCGGCAATGCGGCCGCCAAACAATACGGCGATGCGGCTCATCAGATAGACGCGGTCGTATGCGTAGCGGTCCTGCTCGGGCAACTGCACGGTCACGCCCAATGCACGTCCGCGTGGAATGATCGTCACTTTGTGCACTGGATCGCTCTTCGGCAGGACGTAGCCGAGGATCGCGTGACCGGACTCGTGGTACGCCGTGTTCATGCGCTCTTCGTCGGTCATGACCATCGAGCGGCGCTCGGCGCCCATCATGATCTTGTCCTTGGCGCGCTCAAAATCCTCGTGATCGACCAGCCGCTTGGCGCCGCGTGCTGCAAACAAGGCCGCCTCATTGACCAGATTGGCCAGGTCCGCCCCTGAGAAGCCGGGACAGCCGCGCGCGATGACCGAGGCCTGCACGTCCGGCCCGATCGGCACTTTGCGCATGTGCACCAGCAGGATCTGCTCACGGCCGCGAATGTCGGGTAGTGGCACCACTACCTGGCGGTCAAATCGGCCCGGCCGCAGCAGCGCCGGGTCGAGCACGTCCGGACGGTTGGTCGCGGCGATGACGATGACGCCGACAGAGGCCTCAAATCCATCCATCTCGACCAGCAATTGATTCAGGGTCTGTTCGCGTTCGTCATTGCCACCACCGAGGCCCGCGCCACGCTGGCGGCCGACCGCGTCGATTTCATCGATGAAGACGATGCAGGGCGAATTCTTCTTCGCCTGTTCGAACATGTCGCGCACCCGCGCGGCACCGACACCGACGAACATTTCCACGAAGTCAGAACCCGAGATCGAGAAGAACGGGACCTTGGCCTCGCCGGCGATGGCGCGGGCCAGCAAAGTCTTGCCGGTACCCGGCGAGCCGACCATCAGCACGCCACGCGGAATGCGTCCGCCCAGTTTCTGAAACTTGGAAGGATCGCGCAGGAAATCGACCAATTCGGAGACTTCCTCCTTGGCTTCGTCGCAACCGGCGACGTCGGCAAAGGTCACCGGGTTGTTGCCTTCATCGAGCATCTTCGCGCGGCTTTTGCCGAACGAAAATGCGCCACCCTTGCCACCGCCCTGCATCTGCCGCATGAAGTAAAGCCAGATGCCGATCAGCAGCAGCATCGGGAACCATGAGATGAAAATCGACATGAGCAACGATTGCTCTTCTTCCGGCTTGGCCTCAATCTTGACGCCGGCTTTGCGCAGATCGTCCCACATGAAAATATCACCGGGTGTCGACGTGGTGTAAACCTTGTTGTCGCGTGTGTAGACCTTGGCGGTGCGGGCACCTTCCATACGCACTTTTTCGATATTGCCGTTCTTGGCTTCCTGCATCATGGTCGAGTAATCCATTTCGTTGCGTGCACCGCCACGATTGGAGACCTGCATGAACAGCATCATCAGCACAATGCCGATCACGAGCCAGACACCGATATTCTTCACCCAGTTATTCACACGCGTTCCTTAAGATTTCCCGATTCAACATTTGAATTTTTTCTGCGCCGCTCCGCTTCAAGCCGAATCGCATGCGGATAGTCATCGTACACTAAACGTGCCAGTAAGTCGTTTGGATTCAACCGCTTGCCACCTTGATGTCACGCGCCAGCAAATACGTTTCGCGACTTTCATCGCGCGATGCATCCGGCTTTTTGGCGGCAACGTGTCTGAAATTTTCGCGCATCAGCTTCACAAAAGGCTCAAATCCAACACCCTGAAATACTTTGACCAGAAAAACTCCGTTTGGTTTCAAGAACTTGACGGCAAACTCCATGGCCATCTCGCCGAGGGTGAACAACCTCGCCTGATCGGTGATGGGAATACCAGTCAGGTTGGGGGCCATATCGGAAATCACAAGGTCGACTTTCGCACCGCCGATCGCCTCGACCACAGCATTCAACCCGGCCTCCTCCGAGAAGTCGGCGCAAATGAAATGCACCCCTGCCACCGGCTCCATATCCAGCAGGTCAATGGCGACCACTTTGCCCTTGGTGCCGACCTTCTTGACCACCCATTGCGACCATCCGCCCGGCGCCGACCCCAGGTCGACGACCGTCATGCCGGGTTTCATCAGCCCTTCCTTGTCGATGATTTCAGAGAGCTTGTAAGTGGAGCGCGAGCGATAGCCTTCGGCCTGCGAACGCTTCACATACGGATCGCTGAGATGTCGCTTGACCCAGTCGCGGCTGTTTTTCGGGCGGGCGTTAGCCATGGTGCATGAATCGTATAATCACGTTATGAAGAGCCCATTATCCCCCATCGAGCGCCGCGCGCTCAAAGCCCAGGCACATGCACTGGACCCCGTTGTCATGATCGGCGATCAAGGGTTGACGCCCGCCGTCATCCTGGAAATCGAGCGCAACCTCAAGGCGCACGAGCTGATTAAAATCCGCGCTTCGACCGATGACCGTGATGCCCGTGAGTCCTGGCTGCAGGAAATCTGCAAGGCGCTGCATGCAGCGCCGGTGCAAAAGATTGGAAAAATGCTTGTCATCTGGCGCAAGAAGCCGGAGGTGGCGGAAAAGTTACTGGCGCCAGGCAAGTCTGACCGGCGGACCGGCACCAAGGCCACCGCGAAGTCCGGCCCCAGGGTTAGTGCGAAGTATGGTGTCAAGGCCGGCGTGACCACGCGGTCCCAGCGCAAACCGCGTGAAAAAGGTGTTGCCGTTCCGACCTCCAAGGGAACCGGCAAAGGCAGTTCCGGCTTTGGTACGCGCGTATCGGCGAGACGCGTCACGCGCACCAAGTAGCTTGCCTATGCGTTGGCGCGGTTGGCCACTTTGGTCTGATGTGCACGCCGCCTGAATCGTTTCTTAGACGTAACGCACGTCGACGATTTCGTACTCCGTCACGCCGCCTGGCGCACGCACCTCCACCACGTCACCTGAATTCTTGCCGATCATGGCGCGCGCGATCGGCGACGAATACGAGATCTTGCTCAACTTGATGTCGGCTTCGTCTTCACCCACGATCTGGTAGGACACTTTCTCGCCGGACTCGATTGCCTCGAGATCGACTGTCACGCCGAACACCACGCGCCCATCGTCCTCCAGCATCGCCGGCGTGATTACCTGCGCGCTCGACAGTTTGCCTTCCAGTTCGTTGATGCGGCCCTCGATGAATCCCTGTTTTTCCTTGGCTGCGTCGTATTCGGCGTTTTCCGACAGGTCTCCCTGCGCCCGCGCTTCGGAAATGGCGACTATCACTGCCGGCCGCTCGATGGTTTTCAGGCGATGCAATTCCGTCTTCAGTGCGGCGGCGCCGGCGACGGTCAATGGTACTTTGGCAATACTGCTCATTGTCTTGTCCTGTGGAAAATCGGGTTTGGCATCGGGCTTGAAGATGCGCCCTCTACCGGAAAATTCTCGCGCCTTCGGTCGCGTGATTCTGTGCTAGCTCACGTCGGGAATCAGTTTGTGCAGCGACTGAAGTGCATAGACCTTCAATTCCGTCATGTGTTGCATGCCAACACAGGCAGCCTTTGCGCCGGCAATCGTGGTGTAGTAGGTGATTCGGCCCTGCAACGCCGCATTGCGAATCGACCAGGAATCGCGGATCGAGCGCTTGTCTTCCTCGACCGTATTGATGATCAGGGTAATTTCCCGGTTCTTCACCAGATCGACGATATGCGGCCGACCTTCGAGGACCTTGTTCACCGGCTCACAGGCAATGCCGCAGGTCTGCAAATGTGCCGCGGTTCCCTTGGTGGCAACGAGGCCAAAGCCGAGTTCCAGCAACGTGCGCGCTATTTCCTCGACCTTGGGTTTGTCGGCATTCTTGACGCTGATAAAGGCTTTGCCCGCGTTATGCCCGATAACCGGTAGCTTCACGCCCGCACCCATCTGCGATTTTACAAAGGCCTCCGCGAACGTGTGCCCGACCCCCATCACCTCGCCGGTCGATTTCATTTCCGGCCCGAGGATGGTGTCGACACCGGGAAACTTGATGAACGGAAACACCGCCTCCTTGACGGAAAAATAGGGCGGAATCACTTCTCCCCCTTTTTTTCCAGTCAGGCCTTGCTGTTTCAGCGTCATGCCGACCATGCAGCGCGCGGCGATCATCGCCAGCGGCAACGACGTCGCCTTCGATACAAAGGGCACGGTCCGCGAGGCGCGCGGATTTACTTCCAGCACAAATACCTTCTGCGCCGAGCCTTCGCCCTGGATGGCGAATTGCACATTCATCAAGCCGACAACGTTGAGAGCCAGCGCCATGACAACGGTCTGGCGGCGCAACTCGTCCTGCAACTCCGCCGAGAGTGAAAACGGCGGCAGCGAGCAGGCGGAATCGCCGGAATGCACGCCGGCCTGCTCGATATGCTCCATGATGCCGCCGATCAGGACGTCTTTCCCGTCGCACACGGCATCGACGTCAACTTCAATGGCGTCGTTGAGGAACCGGTCCAGCAGGACCGGCGAATCGTTTGAAACCTTCACCGCCTCGCGCATGTAGCGTTCCAGGTCGGACTCGACGTGAATGATTTCCATCGCGCGACCGCCCAGCACATAACTGGGTCGGACCACCAGCGGATAGCCGATTTCGCGCGCCCTGACGATCGCCTCTTCGTTGGTGCGCGCCGTGCGATTGGGCGGCTGCAACAGCCCGAGGTCATGGATCAGCGCCTGGAACCGCTCGCGGTCTTCGGCGATGTCAATCGAGTCCGGCGTCGTGCCGATGATCGGCACGCC
>JANNGY010000324.1:0-2138 GCA_031404095.1 Betaproteobacteria bacterium
CGTGCCGGCTGGCATGAAGATCAGCTCGGCGCCGCGCAGCGCGAGCGCCCGTGCCACCTCCGGCATGTAGACCTCGCTGCACATCGCAAGCCCGACCTTGCCGTGTACGGTGTCGAACACCGGAAACTCATCGCCCGGCACCCATTGGAACTCCCAGGCGGTGCCGCCGGTGTAGATCCACGGGCCGTTCGGGTGGGTGCGCTTGTAGCGCGCGGGCGCCCGGCCGTCCGGATAGGCCATGCAGATCAGGTTGTAGGCGGTGGCATCCTTGACGCTGATCGGTTCGATGGTGCCGAACACGACATGGATTTTGTGCTTTGCCGCGGCCTCGACCATCGCCGCCGTCGGGTCGAATTGCGCCGGCATCCGCCATGGCCCTGGATAGGTCTCGGGGAAGCAGACGAAGGCAGCGCCTTCCGCGGCCGCGCGCTCGATATGGCGGACCGCATCCGGGATGTTGGCTTCGTCCTGGCCAGGACGGTGTGAGATCGGTTGCACGACGGCGATGCGGAAGGTCATGGGGCGCTCTTTATAGAATGGGGCGGGCGGTGCTGGAGATTGAAGCGGGCAGGGGTCCCCGGTCAAGCTGCCGAACCGGCGGATTCAGGTGAGCGGCAGCCGCTCGCGCAGCGCGGCGAGGATTTGCTCGAGCGCCGGCTTGTCATAGGCGCGCGCCGGCACCTGGCCCCACACCGGCTTCGGCCAGGCGGCGTCGCCGCGCGAGCGCGCGATGACATGGACATGGAGCTGCGGCACCACATTGCCGAGCGCGGCAACATTGATCTTGTCGCATCCGGTGATCGCCTTGAGCGAATGGGACGCTCGCGCGATCTCGCTCATCAATTGCGCCTGCTCGACGTCGCCAAGCTCGACGATCTCGACGATGCCATGCCGCCGCGGCACCAGCAGCAGCCAGGGATAGTTGGCGTCGTTGATGAGCAGGACCCGGGACAGCGGCAGGTCGCCGATTGCGATCGTGTCGCGTTCGAGCTGAGGGTCGAGCGACCAGCCGGCGGAGGCAGCATCGGGGATCATTGCGGCAGTCAGAGGCCCGGGTTTTCTGCTGGAAAGATAGAGCATTTTCCGGCGAAGTGTGCGGCGGTTCGCCGTAGAAAATGCGACAAATGCAAGAATCTAGGGCGTGTTTCCGATTCCGAAGGAACGCAAACCGCTCTAGGGTTCGGACTCAATTAAATCACAGCCAGTAGGCCAGTGTAGCGACGAAGCAGATCGCCGAGAAGAAATTTCTGGCGAGCTTGTCGTAGCGCGTGGCGATGCGTCTGAAATCCTTGAGGCGGCAAAAGCAGCGCTCGACCACATTGCGGCCTTTGTAAGCTTCCTTGTCATGACGAATGCGTTTCTTGCGATTTGATTTTCCGGGAATGACGGCCTTGATGTCGTTGTCTTTGAGAAACGCGCGGAACGCATCGGTGTCATAGCCTTTGTCCGCCAGAAGTTCCGTGACGCCGGGGATCAGGCTGACACAGGCTTCGGCCATCACGCAGTCGGCGGTATTGCCCGGCGTGAGGACCAACACCCAGGGACGACACAACGCATCGACAACCGCGTGAATCTTGCTGTTGCGGCCGCCCTTGGTGACGCCTATTGCCTGGGCCTGCGCCCCCCTTTTCCGCCGCCGGCGCAGCGGTGGATTTTCACATGGCTGCTGTCCAACGCCACTTGCCTGGGCGCGGCCGCGGATGCGGCGACGGCGGCGAATATGGCCTGCCAAATTCCCCGCTCGCTCCAGCGCGCGAAGCGATTGTAAATCGTCTTGTGCGGTCCATACTCAAACGGACAGTCCTTCCAACGGCATCCCACCTTTTGCACATGCATGATCCCACTCAAAATCCGCCGGTCATCCTTTCGCTCAGGCCCGGGCTGGTTGGTCGGCAAATGCGGCGTTATCTTCGACCACTGCTCATCGCTAAACCAAAATAAATTCGCGCTCATGGGTCAGGTCGCCGAATCGGTTGACCAAACCCTTGAATCCGAAGACGATTAATTAGGTCCTAACCCTAGAACTCCAGCCGAAGCCTGATCTTAGAGCGATTGACGTTGGCTGATTTGGGAGGCCACTTTTCGATCGGCCTCCGGCTCCGCCGGATACACCACCATTCCCGAAGACGGCTCGACCC
>JANNGY010000325.1:0-3214 GCA_031404095.1 Betaproteobacteria bacterium
GGCGCGCTGGCGGTGCCGGAACGGGGGCAATTCGAGAAACGCATCAATGACTGGTTCAACGCCGTGGAACGCTATCCGCGCCAGCTTCACGAAATGGACAAGCCGGAATACCTGGAGATGAAACGCAAGGAGTATCGTCGCCAGCAACTGGGGCAAAAGCAGGTCGCGGCGGATCTCGGTTGATCTTGATGGTTGCCGGGGCGCCTATAGCGCGAACAGGAAATCAGGCGGGACCTGAAAATCGTCCCTCCCTACCTCGTCATTGAGAATTGCGTAACATCGAGACAAGTATCGTCTTCCCCGCGAAGGCGGGGATCCAGTGACTTTGCGGCAAACGACGCTGGATTCCCGCCTTCGCGGGAACGACAATTCCGTTTGATTTGCTGTCACCCATTTCTGTAATTCTCAATAGTTGTCACACCCCGCTGTCCCGTCCCGTCTGGAACCAGGTGTGGACCTCGCCCTTGCCCTTGACGTCGATGATGCCGCGCTCTTCAAACGTGAACGGTGCCCCCAGCCGCTGACGGGTCGCATCGGTTACCTGGATCCGGCCCGCCACCCCGTGCGACTCCATCCGGCTGGCGGTGTTGACGACGTTGCCCCACAGGTCATAGAGAAACTTGCGCTTGCCGATGATGCCGGCCACCACCGCGCCCGAGTCCATGCCGATGCGCACGTTCAGTTTGTGGCGGCTGTGTTCATTGAAGTGGTTCATCGCCTCGATCATGTCCAGCGCCATGTGCGCCGCGCGGATCGCGTGGTCCGGCGCCGCGATCGGCAGGCCGGCCGCGACCATGTAGGAATCGCCGATGGTCTTTATTTTCTCCAGGCCGCGGTTGTCGGCGATGCGGTCAAAGCGCGAGAAAATGTCATTCAGCACGCCCAGCAGCACTTCGACGCTCACGCCCTCGGAGAACTTGGTGAATTCGACGATGTCCGCGAACAGCACCGTCACGTCGGCGAAGGTGTCGGCGATCACTTCCGTGAAATCGTCGACCGGGATGTCGGGGCGTCCCTTGAGGCGCTCGGCGATCGATTCCGGCAGGACATTGAGCAGCAATCGCTCCGATACCTTCTGCTCGGCCACCACCCGGTCGTACAGCTTTCTCGTTTCCTGGTGCAGCAAGCGGACTTCGAGCATGTTATGCACTCTGGCCAGGACTTCCGGCAGATTGAATGGTTTGCTGACGAAATCCTTGGCGCCGGCATTGAGCGCGCGCAATTTGTGATCGGGCTGGGCGGTGATCACCAGGACCGGAAGATAGCCTTCCGTCTCGATTTCCTTCAGCGCTTCCATGACCGCGAAGCCGTCCATGCCGGGCATCTGCAAGTCGAGCAGGATCAGGTCGAAGTGGTATTCCTGGTGAAGCGCGCAAACGGTGGTGGGGTCGCTGGTCGACATGATGGTGTCGTAGCCGGCGCCGCGCAGCATGCGATCGAGCAGCGTGATATTGAATTGCTGATCGTCGACGATCAGGATGTTGCCGTGCAGGATGTCGGATGGCGTGATCATGACAGCGGTATCGGTCTACGGGATTACGTCTGTGGTTTTGGCGGCAAATTCCAGCGCCAGGTTTACCGAATCGGTGAACTCATTAACCTTGATCGGCTTGGTGAGATAGCGGAAAAATCCCGCATCCAGGCCTTTCTTGATATCGACACGCATCGCATTGGCGCTGATGGCGAGCACCGGGATATGCGCCGTCAGCGGATCGTCACGCAGGATCTTCAGTGCCTGGATGCCGCTGATGCCGGGCAGGTTGATGTCCATGAGGATCACATCAGGCTGTTCGTCGCGCGCGAGTTTGATGCCAAGGTTTCCATCGGTGGCGGTCAGAAGCCGCAGGTCGATTCGCCGCGCGATGAGCTGTTCGACCAGTGCCAGGTTAGCCGGATTGTCCTCGACGTAGAGAAGCGTCCGCAGCGTCGCGCTGGGCTGGAAATGGGCTGGCGCTACCGACCCGGGCTCGGTCCGGTCAAGGGTTAGCTGCGGCGCTGCCGACGCGCTCAGCTCGAACCAGAACACGCTGCCGGTGCCGACGACGCTGTCCACGCCGATCACGCCACCCATCAATTCGACCAGCAGCTTGCTCATCACCAGACCGATGCCGGTACCTTCCTCGGCGCCGCCTTCCTTGCCGAGCCGGTTGAATGGCTGAAACAGTTGCAACAGTTTTTCCTCGGGCAATCCCAGCCCGGAATCGCGAACACTGATGCGAATGCGGTCCGTTTTGCCGCTATAGTCAACCACCACCGCGCCGCCCACCTGGTTGTACTTGATGGCGTTGGAAAGCAGGTTGATAAGCACCTGTTTTAACCGGATCCGGTCGGCGCGGACAAAACACGGCACGTCAAAGGACGGGAACGTCAGTGTCAGGCCACGCTTCTGCCCCTGCGGTTCAATCATCGCCTGGCATTCGAGCATGACGTCGGCCAGCGACACCGGTTCCAGCGACAAAGCCAGCTTGCCGGACTCGACCGCGGCGAGGTCGAGGATTTCGTTGATCAGTTCCAGCAGATACCAGCCGGCGTGAAGTATCTGTTCAATGCTGGCCTTCTGAGAGGGTGTCGCAGGCGGCGTGTCGGAGTCCATCAGTTGCGCGAAACCAAGAATCGCGTTCAGCGGAGAGCGCAATTCATGGCTCATGCTCGACAGGAAATCCGATTTGGCGAGGTTGGCCTTCTCGGCGACGAACTTGGCGTTTTCCAGTTCGACATTGGATTCCTGCAATGCCTGGTCAAGTAGCTTGCGCTCGGTGATGTCGCGGGCGGCGGCGAACACTCCCTGCAGGGTGCGGTCGCGGTCGTAGAACGTGGTCGCGTTATAGGACACCACCGTTTCCTTGCCGTCGCGCGCGCGCGCGGTGAGTTCGTAATTGGTGACCTTCTTTTCGTTCAGTACCAGTTTGATGCCCGCCTCGGCGCGCTCGGGATCGGTAAAATAATTCTTGAACGGCGCGCCGATCAGTTCGTCGCGGGTGCAGCCGGTGAGCGCCTCCATCTGCTTGTTGACGTCCGTGATGATGCCGAAGGGATCGGTGGTCATCAGCGCGTCGATATTGGATTCGATCAGCGAGCGCGTGTAGAACTGCTGGTCGCGCAGGCGCTGATCCAGCTTCTGTTGTTCGGCTTCGACCAGCTTACGCTCAGTGATGTCGCGCGCCGCAGCGAAAACACCCTGCAGTCTCCGGTCGCGATCGTAGAAAGTGGTTAC
>JANNGY010000326.1:0-1854 GCA_031404095.1 Betaproteobacteria bacterium
GGGGGAAGGAGTGAGGTGGTGAAAATGAACTTAAGTCGCATTAAGTACGAAGCACTACACTAGCGCGCCGCCCGTGGCCCGATCCCCGCTATTTCAACAACCCGGTCTTGTCACAGCGAATCTTCGAACCGGTGAGGACGCAGGTGACCTTGCGGGTCCCATGCCGGTCATGGGCACTGATCTGCCAGCCGCTTTCCATTTTGTCCATCAACACAAAGCCGAAATCGTTGCTGTGGGTGATGCTCTCCAGCGTGACACCGTCGGCCGGGCTGAGGTCGAGGGGAAACGGATCGGGCAGATTGGCATCGGCATTGGTGCCGCCCATGCCTGCCACGATGGCGGCAGGATGATTCGAGGCGAAATTAAGCGCTTCAAACAGGTGCACATGCCCATGCAGCGCAAGTTTCACTGACGGCGGATAGTAGGCCGTCGAGCGCACTGACCGCATGGCTGCCAACTGCGGCGGGCTGCCGCCGGCGATGCCGAGTTTTTCATCCGGCGCAAAAGCCAGAAGTGTGTGATGGTTGACGAACATGGTGCTCACACCAGGCTTGCCTGCCAGTTCATCGACCTTGGCGAACTGCTGCCGATATTGGTTGAATGCGTGGGCGTCGCGTGGATTTTTCATATCAAGTGGCGCGTGGCCCGCGACGGCGGAATCAAACACGATGAATTGCAGGTCGCGCGCAATCGGCACCGCATAGGGGGGTGAGAAGTCGGCCTCCGCGTCATTGTTCGCGTCGTTGCAGCTGCGGGCTTCCCTATACGGCTGTATATCCAGAAAACGAAACCAGCCCTGCCCGGCGCGCCGGCATTCCTCGTGATTGCCGCGCGCCACCACCCACGGCGCCACCGCGAGCAGCTTCGCGGCCGGCGCAAATAAATCCGCCTGCCAGGTGTCCCAGCCGTAACCCCAAGGGCTGCCCTGGCAGCCGGCAAGTTGCGGCGGGCACGCGTTCTCGCGGTAGTGGATGTCACCGAGGTGAATGACGAGATCGGGCGCGAATGCGGCGGCCGCGTCCGCGACGGCGCGGAAAGGCCAGGCTTGCTCGTCGCGGCAGGCTTGCCAATCGTTGTCTTTCTTCTTCAGTCGGCAACCGGTATCGCCCACCACGACGATGCGCCGGACCTCCGCGTTCGGCAGGCGCAATTCAATGCCGTCGACCGTCGCGCGCGCTGCGTTTCCCGGCAGTGGAAACTCGCAGGTCAGCACCGGAAAGGCCGCCGGTTTGGATTCGGAAGGGTCGCTGGCCGTCGGTCGTAGCATGGGTGTTGCCGCCGGCGCGCGAATCCGCATGGGCCGGCTGGCGCCGTCCACAGTGATGTTGGGGCAGGTGGCGTCCGGCAATCCTGGCTCGCCTGCGGGTGTGATGGCGCGCGCCGAGGCGGCGCCGTTCTCGCCGAGTACCACATAGGCCGCAAGCAAGCGTGACGCCGGCGGCAGCGCGGACATCGGGAATGGCGGCGCCAGCAGGCCGCAACCGGCGAGCAGCGGCGCCGCACACAAGAGGAGACGGGCCGCAGGACGCACGAAACGGGAATGCCTGGAAATGCGCATGAAGAGTTTGCGGAAAACCCCTATGGTACCGAAAAACAAAGTCGGGACCAGTGAATGGACGCCGCGCATCACCCGGCACAGCGCCGCGCGGTAGAATGAATTCATGCAAACCCTTCATGCTTTTGCCCGTCCGGAGCCCCGTCGATGAACGCCGTGCCCACGCCCATCGCCATCGTCACCGGCGCCGGCAGCGGCATTGGCAAGGCCACCTCGCTGACGTTGTTGAATGCGGGCTACGCTGTGGTGCTGGCAGGCCGCCGTCTGGACCGACGGCAAGCGCGTCTACGCCTATTTTG
>JANNGY010000327.1:0-2070 GCA_031404095.1 Betaproteobacteria bacterium
CACCCAAATCCGCCAGCATTCCATCGAGTACCTGTTTTCTGCTTGCCGATACTTCTTCCAGCACATCACCCAACTCACTCATCGCCACGTGGTGCAGCGAAAATCGCTTGTCCTGCTTCGCCAGTGCCTGCCCCGCCTCGACCGCGCGCGGGTCGCGGTCGATGGCAATCAATCTTCCATGCGGCCCCAATTGCCCGAGGATCGCGCGCGAATGTCCGCCGCGGCCGAAGGTGGCATCGACATAGACGCCCTCGGGCTTGATGGCCAGCGCCTCGACGGCTTCGCGCAACAGCACCGTGATGTGGGCTGACGGCGGCACGGCAGTTGTATTTGCAGGCTCATTCATGCCGCCCTAGAGTGAAAAATTCTCGGTACCCGGCGGCAAGCCAGCCGCGCCGGAGGTCAATGATTTCAATTGCGCATCCCAGGCGCTCGCGTTCCAGATTTCGAAATGGGTTCCCTGGCCGATGAACATCACCAGCTTTTCAATGCCGGCGTATTTACGCAGCTCAGGCGAAATCAGCACGCGGCCGTTGCCGTCGAGCACGTGTTCCTCGGCAAAGCCGATCAGCAGCCGCTTCCAGACGCTGGCGGTGCGATCGAGGCTGGGAAAGGTCATCACGCGATCGCGGATCGGCTCCCAATGCTTCAGTGGATACATCAGCAGGCAGCCTTCGGGATGCGCGGTCATCACCAGCTTGCCGGCGCTGGGCGCGGCAAGGGGCTCGCGATGCTTCACCGGGACCGCCATGCGCCCTTTCACATCCAGGTTAAGTTCTGACGCACCCTGAAACACGTTCGATGGACCTCCTCAGATTATTTTTTTGGTTGAAAGTCGCGGATTTTTCTGGATATTCCAGAAAACTCCACTTTTCACCACTTGTGGACACTATAGGCAATAAAAAACCCGAGGTCAAGCGGGTCTGCGGGATTTTTTCTTTATGTGTCAGGCACTTAGCGCACATTTCTCGAAAGTTTTTTCCTGTGGAAAACTTTGTTGATAATTAATAAGATAGATTTCAAACCTAAAGTAACTTCGCAAGAATTGTTTCTGCATAAACATAGGCTTACTGTATTTTCATACACCTTTTCGTCTTTTCGCCGGAAAATCACCCTTCGCGGAAATCACCGCGCTGCTGACCTGTCAAAGTTGTCACTGTCGATACTCTCTTGCGTGCGACCGCGAATGCAGCGGCGCGTATCATCCGCGGTGTCCCCGCCTGAAAGAAATTCAAGATGCGCATCTTGCTGATTTGTTTGTCGCTCGCATCTCTCGCGACTGGCGCCGTTGCGGCGCCGCCGAAAAAAAATCCGGACATCGAAAAAATCGTCCGGGAAATTTCCGCGCAGCGGATTGAAACCACCATCCGCAAACTGGTGAGTTTTGAAACCCGTAACAGCCTCTCCGACACCACCAGCGACAGCAAGGGCATCGGCGCAGCACGGCGCTGGATCAAGAGCGAGCTGGAGCGCTGCAATGCGGCCAATAGCGGGCGCCTGACAGTCGAGTTCGACGAGCATCTCGCGCCAGTCAGCGCGCGCATTCCGCAACCCACGCCGATCGTCAATGTCGTCGCCACCCTGCCGGGCGAACAGGCCGAGAGCCGCGAGCGCATGTATGTGGTCAGCGGCCATTACGATTCGATGCGTGGATCGCCGACCGATCCCGATGGCTTCGCCCCCGGCGCCAACGACGACGCCTCCGGCACGGCGGCGGTCATTGAGCTCGCCTGCGTGATGTCGAAATACAAATTCAACGCCACGCTGGTGTTCATGACAGTGGCCGGCGAAGAGCAGGGATTGCTGGGCTCGACTTTCTTCGCCAGGGCGGCAAAGGCCAGGGGCCTCGACATCGCCGGCATGATCACCAACGACATCATCGGCAATTCGAGGAGCGCCGACGGCAAGGTGGTCAAGGATCGCGTGCGCCTGTTCGCCGAGGGCGTCACGCCGATGAAGGAAATGAGCGACGACATGCTGCTGCTGATTCGCACTGGCGGCGAAAACGATTCCGCGGCGCGTCAGCTCGGCCGCTACATCAAGCAAGCGGCGGAACGCTACGTGCCGAAA
>JANNGY010000328.1:0-5225 GCA_031404095.1 Betaproteobacteria bacterium
GATGGCGGCAACCCTGTTTCTCTGCCCGCACGACGCTGTATTCCCGCCTTCGCGGGAACGACGGAGCGAAAGAGGGGGGCGTTGCCGTGAGATTGGGAAACGTCAATAGTAGCCCCATGACCCCCTCCTCCCTCCACCGCCTCGCCTCCCGCATGGCCCACATCGCGCCCTTCGAGGTGATGGAAATCCAGACCGCCGCCCGCGAGCTGGAGCGGCAGGGCAGGGACGTGATCCACATGGAAATCGGCGAGCCCGATTTCACCACGCCGCGGCCGATTGTCGATGCCGCCATCGCCGCGCTGAACGAAAAACCGATGTTCTACACCTCGGCCCTCGGCATACAGCCGCTACGCGAAGCCATCGCCGCGTTTTACGCCAGCCAATACGGCGTGACCGTCGCGCCGGAGCGCATCATCGTCACCGCCGGGTCGAGCGCCGCGCTGTTGCTGGCCTGCGGCGTGCTGCTCAATCCGGGCGACGAGGTCCTGATGGCCGATCCCGGCTATCCCTGCAATCGCCATTTCGTGCGCACCATGGAAGGCGTGCCGCGCACCATTGCGGTGGGGCCTGAGCACGACTATCAATTGACTGCCGGCCATATTGGCCCGCACTGGAACCAGCGCAGCGTTGCCGCCCTCGTGGCCTCGCCTTCCAATCCGACCGGCACCCTGATTGCAGCCGCCGAGCTCGCGCGCATCCATGCCGAGGTCGCCGCACGTGGCGGCACACTGATCGTCGACGAAATCTACCAGGGTCTCACTTATGGTGTGGCGCCGTCGACGGCGCTATCGATCAGCGATGACCTGTTCGTGATCAACAGTTTCTCCAAGTATTTCCAGATGACCGGCTGGCGGCTGGGCTGGCTGGTGGTGCCGCCCGCCTATGTGCGCGAGGTGGAAAAGCTGGCGCAGAACCTGTTCATTTCCGCGTCCACCCCCGCGCAGCACGCGGCGCTGGCAGCGTTTCGTCCGGAAACGCTGGCAATACTTGAGGCGCGCCGCGCGGAATTTCAGGCGCGGCGCGATTTCCTGATGCCGGCGCTCACGGCACTCGGCTTCCGGATTCCGGTGGTGCCGCAAGGCGCTTTCTATATTTATGCCGATTCGTCACAAATTGCCACCGACAGTTTTCAACTTTCGCGCAGAATACTGCAGGAAGCGCACGTCGCCCTGACCCCCGGCAAGGACTTCGGCCACGCCGCGCCGGAGCGTCATATCCGCATCGCCTACACCCAGACCGAGGCTCGCCTGGCAGAAGCCGTTGAACGCATGAAAGGAGTCGTACAAAGATGATGGTCGACGCGCTGCTGGCGTACTTTCACTATTCCGCGATCTTTGTGTTCTTCGCGTTCCTCACGGTCGAAGCCATGCTGCTGCGAAATCCGCTCGATGCCAATGCGGTGCGCTTGTTGGCGCGAGTCGACCTGTGGTATTTCGGCGCCGCGATCATGGTGGTCGCGTCGGGCGTGCTGCGCCTCTACTGGGGGGCGAAGGGCGTGGCTTTTTACTCGGCCAATCCCATGTTTCACGCCAAGGTGGCCCTGGTCATTGTCATCGGCATCCTCTCTTTCCCGCCAACGCTCCAGTATCTGCGCTGGTCGCGCCAGCTCAAGGCGGTCGCGCATTTCGAGCCCCCGGAATTGGAGCGGCGGCGGGCGCGACGCCTGGTCATGATCGAGCTTCACCTTGCGGCGCTGCTGCCGTTGTTTGGCGTGCTCATGGCACGCGGAATCGGCTATTAATCACAGGAGGATGAAATGACGATGTCGAGACTGATGATGGTGGGCTGCGTGTTGCTGCTTGCCGGCCATGCTGCGGCGCAGGAGCGCGCCCTAAGCGAAAAGATCACGATCAAGGCGAACGTCGATGACGTCTGGAAAGCCTGGACCACCACCGATGGCGTCAAGTCTTTCTTCGCGCCGGACGCCAAGGTCGAGCTCAAGGTCGACGGGCCGTTCCAGATCTACATGAATCCCTTTGGCGAGCCAGGCATGAAAGGCGCGGACGACATGAAGATCCTCGCTTTCCAGGACAGGAAGATGCTGAGCTTCACCTGGAATGCGCCGCCGTCGCTGCCCGAAGCGCGCAAGCAACGCACCGTGGTGATCGTGCGCCTGATTTCGCGCGGCGACGCGCTGACCGACGTCACGCTTTATCACGTCGGCTGGGGTGAGGGCGGCGAGTGGGACAAGGCTTATGACTACTTTGCCAAAGCCTGGCCCGGTGTGCTCAAGAATCTGCAAAAGCGCTTTGACAGCGGACCGGTCGATTGGAAGCCCTGGCTGGACATGCTGCGGCCGAAACCGCCCGCGGCCATTGAGAAAAAATAGCGCGGCGGCGGGTCAGCCCGCCAGCTGCCAATGACGGAGCACCCGGTAGACCGGGCCGCCCGGGGTGCGCGTGGAATCGACCAGGACAAAATCTTCCACCCGCCATTCGATGACCGGTATGCCTTTCGGCGACGGATAGAGCAGGCAGTCCCGCGCCACGGTGATGTGCGGCTGGTAGTCGATTTCACCATCACCGGCGGAGTGGCTGAATTTGGCGCGCCGCAGTTCAACGTCAATTAAATTCCACAGTTCGCGCAATGCGTCGGGTGGGTCCGCGCAGCCCAGCCAGGCCACCTTGGCGTCGGCAAAATGCGAGCGGGCATCGATATTCAATGTAAATGCCGGTGCGCGGATGCTATCGCCGCATCCAAGCGCCATGGGCACGCGTAACTCAGGGGTCTCACCAAGAAACAGCAGCGTCATGTGCAGGGTATCGGGACGCATCGGCCGGCCACGGTAGTCGCGCACCGCCTCGTCGCGCTGTGCGACCAGCCGTGCGCGAACTTCTTCATTGGGCCAAAGAGCGAAAAACAGGCGCGGCATAATAGGCTCACTCAACCGGAAACATCATGGTCATGTTGAATCGTATCAGGGAAATGATGTTGGATCCTCAGGCCGGATGGGATCGGATGGCGCGTGATCCGCTTGGCGCGGGCGTCCTGCTGCGCAACGTTCTCCTGCCGCTGGCCTTGTTGGCGCCGGCCGCAACGATGTTCGGCCTGCTGGTGTTCGATACGCGGTGGAATCCGCAATACGGCTACTCGCTGCTGCACGATCGCGCGCCCGCCATCGCGCTGGCGACGTATCTCTTGCAGATTGTCAGTGTCTATCTTCTTGCCGGTGTGCTTTACCTGCTGGCGCGCACCGAATCGCGCGCGCCGCCGTTCCTGGCGGCATTGCAGGTGGCGGTTTTCGGTTCGATTCCGGTGCTGCTGTCCGGCGCCACGCTGGTGATCCCGTTCAATGTCGTGATCTCGATGGTGGCAATGATGTACTCGTTCTACCTGTACTGCATGGGCGTGGAACGCCTGTTCGGCATTCGCGGATCCGATTCCGTGATGTTCATTGGCGTGGCGATGATCTGCATGATGATCCTGTCCGGTTTCATCGGCGGGATCGCGTCGGCGCTGGGCCTGCTCTGACCCCCCGCAACCACGGCGCGCGATTCAACAGCAGGCGCCGTGCTCGTCCTCGCCGATATCCTCGTTCCACACGTCGGGATGCGCGGCAATGTACTGCCCAAGCAGGGCTTCGCATTCGCCCGAATTCATGTCGATCACCTCGACGCCGCGTTCGCGCAACCAGTCAATGCCGCCGCGAAAGGTGTTCGATTCGCCGACAACCACCGTGCCGATGCGAAACTGGACAATAAGCCCGCTGCAGTACCAGCACGGCGCCAGCGTGGTCACCATGATCTTGTCGCGATAGCTGCGCTGGCGTCCCGCCTTGCGAAACGCGTCGGTCTCGCCGTGCACCGAAGCGTCGTTTTCCTGCACGCGGCGGTTATGGCCGCGGCCGAGGAGCGTGCCTTTCGCATCGTAGAGCGCGGCGCCGATGGGAATGCCGCCTTCGGCCAGGCCGAGGCGGGCTTCTTCGAGCGCGGTATGCAGCATCAATGGGTAGTTCAGGGCGGGATCCATTCTCAATTGTCACTTGCACGCCGGCGCAAAATCAAGCGGGCCGCGACATCGTATGCCGCTCGGGCGTGTTGGGCGGGTTCGCGCTGACCGAAAAAGCCGGAGCGACACTCATGGCGCGAAGCTTTTCCTCCAATCGTTGCCGTATCGCCGGCCACTCCGGATCAATGATGCTGAAGCGCGCGGAATTTCGTCTTCGCCCGTCCGGCATGATCCGCTCATGACGAATGATGCCTTCCTCCATCGCCCCGAGGCGCAGAATCGCCGCGCGTGAGCGTTCATTCAACTCGTCGGTGGTGAATTGCGCGCGAACGCAGCCGAGTACCTCGAAGGCGAAGCGCAGCATCAGGTACTTGGCTTCCGTGTTCACGAAGCTTCGCTGCCACGATCCTGCCAGCCACGTATGGCCGATCTCGAGCTTCCTGTTTTCCGGGTCCATCTTCCAGAATCGCGTCGAGCCGACCACGGCCCCGCTGTCCGTCAGAGTGATGGCAAACGGGCGCGTGCTGCCGGCGGCCTCACCCGCCAATGCGGCGCCAATGTAGCGGGATACCGAATTGGCGTCTGGCACGACGGTGACGGACAGATTCCACAGTGCGCCGTCCGACGCGGCGGCAACGAGCGCGGATGCGTCGCCAGCCTCCAGAGGGCGGAGATTGACGCGGCTGCCTTTGAGCGAGACTGAAGACGTCCACATCCTGGACAGGCTCCTGAAGAGATGAATGCCGGAGAAATCGCGCCGCAATTTTCGTCAATGAACGGCGTCTTGCTGAAATAGTGACACGTGGTGTGTCGTCTGGCTCAATTTAGTGCCGACCGCCGGAAATGGCAATCGTATGGACACTACTGGCAGGCTATGGACTCTCATTCAATTATCAAACCCCAGCACTGGCGAGGCTCCCGGGCCAAAAAAGTGCCAGAAGCCGCGCCCATGCTGGAGTTTATCCATCGAGAACATCTATTAACCTACAAGTCTGTCGCCCCGGATTTAGTCCGGGGGTGAGGCGGGGAATTCGCGGCGCATGCGCCGCGCCCGTCGAACGCCATGCCGATGCAACGGCTTGGCCTAATTTCCCCTGCAACTCAGTGGCTTGCAAAACTTGGGTACCGGCCGTCGCCGGTACGACAGGGGTTAATGGAAGTTTCCCATCATGTTTGGTCACAGTATGGCGATGGGCAAATCTCCAACCCCGCATCGGGCGGCGTCCATCGCCCTTGATCTGGCGTAAAGTAATCGTAAGGTTGATGGTGTCCAATTG
>JANNGY010000329.1:0-4420 GCA_031404095.1 Betaproteobacteria bacterium
AATTTCTTCAGAGAATGTCGGATATCAGACCGGCAGAAGAAAGCCAGAGCGATCTTAATGGTATCATAAGATAACTTTGCCCCGCTCCCCTAACTCAATAAGATCCATATCGTGGATGTCTTTTCCGTCAATCCGGCACGCGCGATGGCATTCGTGATGCGGGCTGGTCCGTGGATGTGGTGGCGGCGGATGTGTTCAAGGGGCTTGCCCGGCTGGACATTGGCCATTGGGACATCATCTTTGCCAACCTCTTCATGCACCATTTTTCGCCGGACTCACTCGACCGGCTGCTAATGATGATCGCGGCACGAAGCCGCATCTTTTTCTGCTGTGAGCCGCGGCGCGCCGCACTGCCGCTGGCAGCCAGCCACCTGGTCGGCCTGCTGGGCGCCGGCCCGGTCACGCGCGTGGATGCCGTGCTCAGTGTGCATGCCGGATTTAGCGGGGAGGAGTTGTCGGCACGCTGGCCGGATCGGTCCGCATGGCGGTTGCGTGAGTACCGTGCCGGCCTGTTCAGCCACGGCTTCCTCGCCATACGCGGGGGCGCTCGCGCATGAGAGCCGAATACGATGCCGTCATCGTCGGCGGCGGTCCTGCCGGCGCGACCGCGGCGGTGCTGCTCGCGAGGGCCGGATGGTCGGTGGCAGTTGTCGAGAAAACACCTTTCCCGCGACGTAAAGTCTGCGGAGAATTCATTTCCGAAACGACGTGGCCGTTGCTACGGGAATTGGGCGTGGCTGAGGCATTGCAGGCCATTGGCGGCCCCGTCGTCAGGCGGGTCGGCGTTTTCGCGGGATCAACCGTGATCACTTCGCCGCTGGAGCGGTCCACTGCAAGTGCCAATGATGGCGGCCGGGCGGTAGGTCGCGAATACCTGGATACGCTGTTGTTGCAGCGCGCCTCGGCTGTCGGCGCTGAGGTGCTGCAACCGTGGACGCTGTCGGCCTTTGCCAAAGACGGTGATCGATACATTTGCCGCATTACCGAAAATGGCAGCCGCCAAGTTCGCGAGCTGCGCTCCAGCCTGGTGATCGGCGCACACGGCTCATGGGAAACCGGTGTGCTGCCGACACAGGTTCCGCGCCGACGCGCGCGTGCCGGCGATCTGTTCGGCTTCAAGGCGCTTTTCCGTGATTGCGCGCTGGCAAACGACCTGATGCCCCTGCTCGCATTTCCGGGTGGTTATGGCGGCATGGTCCATACCGATAGCGGGCGCGTCAGCCTGTCGTGCTGCATCCGCCGCGACACCCTTGAGCACTGCCGGAAGCGATGGCCAAAGCGCAATGCGGGCGCAGCGGTGTTGGCACACATCGAAGCGTCCTGTAAAGGTGTCGCGGACGCGCTGGCGCCGGCAATATTGGATGGCGCCTGGTTGTCGGCCGGGCCATTGCGGACCGGCATCCGCACGTTTGGCCACGGGGGACTTTTCGCCGTCGGCAATGCTGCGGCCGAAGCACACCCGATTGTGGCGGAGGGTATCAGCATGGCCATTCAATCCGCCCATTTGCTGTGTACACAGCTCGTCGAGCGCCGCGTCCGGCATCCGTCGCCGGCCGTGCTCGACACGATCCAAGCCGCCTACGAAGCGGCATGGCGCCGGAATTTTTCCCGGCGCCTGCAGGTGGCGGCGATGTTCGCACACCTGTTCATGAACCCGTTCGGGGCCCGGGCGGCAGCGATCACATTGCAATGCGCCCCTGGACTGCTGACACATGGCGCGCGCTGGAGCGGAAAGATTCAGCCGTTGCGCAGTGTCCATTCGCCGGGCCTGGCGGGAGGGCTCGGTGCATGAACAGAATTCTGCGTCGCGCTCACCACGTTTTGTGTCCTGTTCACCAATCCCTGGAGTAACCACCATGACCACGCTCGAATCCGTACAAACCATCCTGAAGAAAACGCTTGGTCTTTCCGCCGACACGGTGAAGCCGGAGACCACGCTGGAGGCGCTGGCAGTCGATTCGCTGGCGCTCATCGAGGTCATGTTCGATGTCGAGGAGGAGTTCAAGATCACCGTTCCGGCGGCACCTGCGGCGACGCGGGAGCAACTGAAAACAGTCGGCGACCTGATCGCTTATATCGACAGTCTTGTCGCGGACCAGGGCCGGATTCAATCCGAAGGGCAGGTTGCTGCTTGAGGCGTGTCGCGATCACCGGCCTCGGGGTGATTTCGCCCCTGGGGAATGACCCGTCGACTTTTTTCGGCGGCCTTGCCGCAGCGCGATCCGCAATCGGACGGCTGCCGCGCCCCGCCGTCGGACACGCCGGCGCAGACGCGATCCCGCACCCGATGACACATATCGGTGCAGCGGCGTCATTCGACCCGGACGATCATTTCCCGGTCGCGCAGTTGCGCATGCTGGATCGTGTCAGCCAGTTCGCATTGGCGGCATCGGTGCAGGCCGTGCGCGACGCCAATGTCACGTTTGACCAGATCGACCGCCAGCGCGCCGGCGTTTTCATTGGCACCGGCATGGGCGGCGCCCAGACCACCGATGACGGTTATTTCAGTCTCTATGGCGATCGCTCCGGCCGGGTCAAGCCTTACAGCGTGTTGATGGCGATGTCCAACGCCGCGGCCTCGTGGATCGGTATCGAATACGGCTTGACCGGGCCAAACCTGACCTACTCCACCGCTTGCTCATCGTCCGCCGTGGCCATCGGAGAAGCGGCGCGGCGAATTGCCAGCGGCGACGTCGACATCATGATTGCCGGCGGCAGCGAGGCGCCGCTCACCTATGGAACGCTGATGGCGTGGAATGCGTTGAAGACCTTGGCAAGCGAAGATGCGCATGACCCGGGCGCCTCGTGCAAGCCCTTTGCCAGGGACCGCAGCGGCCTGGTGCTGGGAGAAGGCGCGGCGATGGTCATTCTGGAAGATTGGCAGCATGCCATGGCGCGCGGCGCGCGCATTCATGCTGAATTGGCGGGCTATGGCCTTTGCACTGATGCCACGCACATCACGCGGCCGACGGTGGAAGGCCAGGCCGAGGCAATGCGACGGGCACTTAAATCCGCGGCAATGGGCGCCGAAGAAATTGGCTACATTAATGCCCACGGCACCGCCACACTGGCCAACGACGCCGTCGAAACTGCCGCGATCAAACAGGTCTTCGGCGCACGCGCCGCTCACGTGCCGGTAAGTTCCACCAAGTCGATGCACGGGCATCTGCTCGGTGCAGCCGGCGCGCTCGAACTGGTGACCGCCGTGCTGGCGATGGACCGACAAATCATTCCGCCCACCATCAACCTGAACGTGCCCGATCCGGAATGCGATCTTGACTACGTGCCAGGCACGGCGAGAACCGGCGTAGAACTGAGCGCCGTCATGTCGAACTCCTTTGCCTTCGGCGGCACCAACGCTGTCCTGGTTTGCCGCGCAGCCCGCAACCGGGTGTAATCGAAAACCTTTTTATTGCCCGGGACGACATGCCAGCGTTGAAATGACGCCTGTGCGGACACAGCTCGTCGATTGGAACCCTTGGCTGATTCAACAAGCCGATGTTGCAATGTGCGGTGGCAGACAGCCCGGTGTTCACGGGTAAGCAACAATGGCGAACATCTCCCATCAGGAAGTCCAGCATATGCGTTGTCCGATCTTCGTTTCTCTTCGAAGCGCCTATTTTCCTGCGCGCAGAAATCGGTCATGACAGACGCCGCCACACTGCCCATTGAACGCCCGGCGTTGCTGCACCTCGGCAGCGAGCCGTGGCGCGCAGCGTGGGAGTTCATGACCCATGCGATAAAGCGTGACCCGGTATCCATCGGCGATGGGCACCCGGTGATCATCTTTCCGCCAATGGGCATGGATGGGCGCTCGGTGGCGCCGCTGCGAAAGCATTGCGAATCGCTCGGCTATAGTGCACTGGACTGGGGACGCGGATATAACACCGGGCCGCAGGGCGCGCTCGATGCCTGGCTGGAGGAACTCGCTGACCATACTGCATCCTTGCTGAAGGATTTTGACCAGCGCGCAACGCTCATCGGCTGGAGTCTCGGTGGACTCTATGCGCGCGAATTGGCCAAGCTCCTGCGGCCGCAGGTACGGCAGGTCATCACCATTGGCACACCATTCAACGCGGGAGCCGACCATACAAACGTGGGATGGCTGTTTCGCCTGTCAACCAGTTCCCCCAAGGGAATCGATCCCGATCTCAGCACGAGGCTTCGGACACCGCCGCCGGTACCCACCACATCCATCTACAGCCGTAGCGACGGCATCGTTGCGTGGCAGACCTGCCGGCACGATATGGTGTTGCCTGAGGTGCAGGACATTGAAGTCGATGGCAGCCATTTAGGCATGGGCTGGAATCCCGCGGTGCTTGACGTCATCGCAAACCGCCTCGGGCAGCGTCCCGGAAAATGGCGCCGCCATACCGGTAACGGCTTGCTGGCGTGCATGACCTGAAGGTCCGCCCGGGTA
>JANNGY010000330.1:0-2401 GCA_031404095.1 Betaproteobacteria bacterium
GAACATGGTGCGCATGGCATCGCGATGCAGCGGGGCATTGGCTAACGTAATGCGAGCGAAGAACGCCAATTGGCGGGCGATTACAATGCGAAACGACTGTAAAGCCGCACCGACGCTTGAGTTTACCTGTCGACAACCGATGCAGCACCGCCATCCGTTCGCGCTTTACGCGGGCAACGGCAACCACCGGTGCGCCATGTAGACATACAGCGGAATGCCGGCCAGGATGTTGAATGGGAAGGTCAGCCCTAGCGACATTCCGAAGTACAGCGACGGATTGGCCTCGGGGATGGCGTGGCGAAGGACGGCAGGCACGGCAATATAGGACGCGCTGGCAGCGAGCACCATTAGCAGCGCGCCATTGCCCGGCGACATGCCAACGGCGATACCGAGGGCCAACGCCAGCCCGGCATGCGCGATCGGTGCAACCACCGCGTAGGCCAGCAGCCAGGGTGACTTGCCTTTAAGTTCGCCCATGTTTCGTGCCGCCAGCAAACCCATGTCGAGCAGGAAAAACGACAGCATGCCTTTGAACAGGTCGCCTGCGAAGGGTTGCATGGCCACTTGGCCGGCTTCGCCGGTGAGGATGCCGACCGCCATTGCGCCAAGCAGCAGGAGCTGCGCGCCGTCGGTGAACGATTCGTGCAGAATTCGGCCGACAGATACCCCACGGAAGGTGCCGGGAAGGGGTGCTGTCGAGGCGCTACCGGACGCTCTCCCGGAATCGGACGTCTGGCGCTGCCGCACCAGATTGGCAAGCAGGACCGCCATGATGATGGCGGGCGATTCCATCAGGGCCATGGCTGCGGCCATGTGCCCACCGTATGGCAGGCCCCGGCTATCGAGATACTGCACCGCAGTAATGAAGGTCACGGCGCTGACCGATCCATAGGTGGCCGCGATGGCGGCCGCGTCAAAGCCATTCAGGAATCGTCGCAGTAACCAATACCCCATCGCCGGAACGGCCACCGCGAGTGTGATGGCGCACGCGAGGCTGAGCGTCACCTCCTGAGTGAGGCCTGACTTGGCCAGCGCGAAGCCACCCTTGAGTCCGAGCGCCATTAGCAGATAAAGGGCGAGGAAGCGCGAGATCTGCGGGGGAATCTCCAGATTTGATTTGAGCGCCCCGGCGAGGATGCCAAACACGAAGAACAGGATTGCCGGGTCGAGAAGACTTTGCATGGATTGTATCGTCAGGAAGAGTTGTTCGATAGTTTGCGACACTGCGCAATCGCCGTGCGTTTAAGGCCATGACTCACACCATCGTGGCCAGATGCCGCCCCGCAGAGTGGCATCCTACGCGAATGCGTCATCGAAAAAATGAACAGAGCACCGTTGGAACCCGTTAAAAATAATCCTCAGTACCCGTGCACGCAGAACTCCAGTTGGCGTGGTTCTCCACGACATTTGCGCGAGCAAACCGCACCAGCGCTGGAGTATGCCGGGAGTTTGGATGCTCAGCGCGAACTACACGAACCGTGCCGCCTTCCACGCCTTCCAAACAGTGCAGTTGACGACGAACGCTGCGCGAAACGATGCAGGTTGGGCTCGGTCACGCCTTGACCAGCGCTGCCGGTTCCCCCCGCGTCTTCCACAGCGAGACGATGACGCCACCGACGATCAAGCTAAAGGTCACGCTCAACGAGATGACCGGCGGTATCTTGCCGATGATGCCAACCAGGAAAATTTTCGCGCCGATGAACACCAGCACCAGGGCCAGGGCGTACTTCAGGTAGGTGAAACGATGGATCATTGCCGCCAGCGCGAAGTACAGCGCGCGCAAACCCAGGATCGCGAAGATGTTGCTGGTGTAGACCACAAACGGGTCGTTGGTAATCGCGAAGATGGCCGGCACCGAGTCGACCGCAAAGACAAGATCGATCACCTCCACCATGCATAGCGCCAGGAATAGCGGCGTGGCCCAGCGCACCGGCTTGCCGCCCGCCGGGTCTGGCCGGTGAACGAAGAAAGCGTTGCCCTCGATTGCGGCGGTGACCCGCATGCGCTTGCGCAGGAATTTCAGCAACGGGTTGTTCGCGATATCAGGCATGTGGTCGGCAACAATCCACATCTTGATCCCGGTGAACACCAGAAACGCGCCAAACAGGTAGAGAACCCAACTGAACTGGCCGATCAGGACCGCGCCCAAGCCAATCATCAGCGCCCGCATCACGATCACGCCCAGAATGCCCCAGAACAGCACGCGATGCTGGTACTGACGGGGAATCGCAAAGAACGAGAAAATCAGCGCAATGACAAAAACGTTGTCCATCGACAGCGATTTTTCGATCAGGAAGCCGGTGAAATACTCCGTCCCGCTCTGTACGCCGAAGTACCACCACACCCAGGCGCCGAACAGTAGCGCGATGCTGATATAACCGCCGGATAGTGCCAGGCTTTC
>JANNGY010000331.1:0-3154 GCA_031404095.1 Betaproteobacteria bacterium
CCTCTGTGGTTCAGGATTTTGGCGTTGTTGGATTCATGCGTGCGGTCCGGGCCAATGTAGCCCGGCCGGTGCGCAAAACCACACCAAGCCGGATCAATATGATTAAATGACAGACATAAGCGGAGCGGAGGAATCACAAACATGGCTCAATTCCAAGTCCTGTTGCGCGGCGAGCATTTTTTGCTGAACCGGGAAGGCAAGGAAGGCTGGTACGGCTTTATCAAGACCGTTTACGTGCAATCCGAAACGGAGGATTCCGCGTGCGAATACGCCGTGAAGCAGGCAATTTCGGATCCCGAGTTTCGCGCCTCGGTCAGAAATCCCCCCGACCAACCACCGGCCATGAACGTCGAAGACTGTTCCGTGATTGAAAAGGATCCCGACCTCCAGGACAGCCCTTTCATTTACACCCCCGAATAGAAATCCCTCCCAGTTGGCGCAGTTGCCGCAGTTGACATTACGCTTCACCAAGATGCACGGCCAGGGCAATGACTTCGTCATGCTCAATGGCATCGCACAGCAGATTTCACTCACACCGGTGCAAATCCAGAAAATTGCCGACCGCCACTTCGGCGTCGGTTGCGACCAGTTGCTGATCGTCGAGCGCGCCACCGGCCCGGACGCGGACTTTCACTATCGCATCTTCAATGCCGACGGCGGCGAGGTCGAGCAGTGCGGCAACGGCGCCCGCTGTTTTGCCCGCTTCGTGCGCGACGAGGGCCTGACGGACAAAGATGAAATTCGCGTCGAGACGCTGTCCGGCCTGATCGTGCCGAAGATCGAGGCCGATGGCACGGTGACGGTAAACATGGGGCCGCCGCGTTTCGTGCCGGCGGAGATTCCGTTCAAGGCCGAGGTTGAAGCGCTCAAATACGCACTCGACGTGCGCGGCACCCATATCTCCATCGGCGCGTTATCGATGGGCAATCCGCACGCGGTGCAGATAGTCGCCAGCGTCGATGCCGCGCCGGTTCGAGAGATCGGCCCGCTGATCGAGCACCATGACAAATTCCCGAATCGCGTCAACGCCGGCTTCATGCAGATCATCGATCGAGGCCATATCCGCCTGCGGGTGTGGGAACGTGGCGCCGGCGAGACGCTGGCCTGCGGAACCGGGGCATGTGCCGCCGTGGTGACCGGGATTCGCTGGGGCTTGCTCGATTCGCGGGTAACGGTCGGCACGCGCGGCGGCGAACTCACGGTAACATGGCGAGGCAGCGAGGACCAGAATGCGCCGGTGATGATGTCGGGTGCGACCGCCACCGTGTTCAAAGGCGAAATTGAAGTCTAGGAAAACAGGAAAAACCAACGTGTCAATTGCACTCAGTACCGAACAAGTCGCCGAATTCCTCAGGGCCCACCCGGATTTCTTCGAACAGCATGTGGACGTATTGCTGAACATCAACGTCGCCCATCCGCATGGCGGGCGCACGGTATCCATTCCCGAGAGGCAACTTATCGCCACGCGTGAAAAGGTCAAGCTGCTCGAAACCAAGCTGGCCGAGCTGATTCATTTCGGCGAGGAGAATGACGAGCTTTCGGAAAAAATCCATGGCCTGGCGCTGCGGCTCATCGATTGCACGACGCTCGATCAGCTGATCGACACCGTCTATCTCGATTTGCTCGATAACTTCCAGGTACCGCACGTCGCTGTCCGCTTCTGGGATGTGGTGGCGCCCGATGCCCTGTCGCCTGAATTCCAGCCGGTGGGCGCCGAATTGAGCCGCTTTGTCGAGGCGATGAAGGAACCGTATTGCGGGAGCCATCCGGTGTACGAGACCAATCACTGGTTTGGCGAACACGCACCTCACTTGAAGTCCTACGCGCTGGTGCCGCTGAAAACGGCAAACACGTTTGGACTTCTGCTGATGGCCTCCGAAAACGCGGAGCGGTTTTACGCCGAGATGGGAACCGTGTTCCTGACCCGCATCGGCGGCGTGCTGGCGCATTGCCTGGCGCGGCAATTGACGTTTGTCGCGCCCGTCGCGGCTCTCGAGGAACCCACACCACCCACCGCACCTGCTTCAGCCTGAGTCCGCCGTCAATGGATGCTTCCATTGAGCGCTACCTGAATTTCCTGATGCACGAGCGGCGCCTCGCCGCCCTGACGGTGAAACACTACCGGCGCGACCTGGAACTACTGTCCATACTGGCGAAAGTGCCGGCGCAAAATGGCGAGAGAGCGCTGGACCAGCTGTCTCCGGCAGACATTCGCCGCTTTGCCGCCACCCTGCACGGCCGTGGCCTCAGCGCCAAGACCCTGGCGCGGGTGCTGTCCGGCTGGCGTGGCTACTTCGCGTTTCGGGTACGCGAAAAGAATCTTGCGGTCAATCCGGTCGACGGCGTAAAGGCGCCCAAGGCGGCCAAGCGCCTGCCGGAAACCTTGTCGCCGGATGAAGCGGTTCGGCTGGTGAGCTTTGTTGACGACACACCCGAAGGCATTCGCGACCGCGCCATTTTTGAATTGCTGTATTCGTCCGGCCTGCGCGTCTCCGAGGTGACGGGGCTCGATACCGATGGCATCGATTTCTCAACTTGCGAAGTGCGGGTTACCGGCAAAGGCAACAAGGCCCGCATCGTGCCGGTCGGCAAGCACGCCATGGAAGCCATCTGGCGCTGGCTCAAGACGCGGCGCACTTTCAAAGGCGCTTCGGGCAGCGCGTTGTTCCTCGGTTCCCGCGGCAAGCGCATCGGGCCGCGCGTGGTGCAAAGCCGCATCAAACGCTGGGCGACCCAACAGGGGCTGACCATCGACCCGCATCCCCATATGCTGCGCCATTCGTTTGCCTCGCACGTGCTGCAATCGTCCGGGGATTTGCGCGCGGTGCAGGAGATGCTGGGGCATGCCAGCATTGCCTCGACGCAGGTTTATACGCACCTGGATTTTCAGCATCTTGCCAAGGTTTACGACACCGCGCACCCAAGGGCCAAAAGGAAAAAGTGAGCATCTGGATTTTGCCTTCCGCCGCTCGCTTACGCTCGCTTAACCTCGCAAGCGAGGTTAGCGTTCGCCGCAACTCCGCTGCGCTTCGTTGTCAGCATCTTGCCAAGGTTTACGACACCGCGCACCCAAGGGCCAAAAGGAAAAAGTGAGCATCTGGATTTTGCCTTCCGCCGCTCGCTTACGCTCGCTTAACCTCGCAAGCGAGGTTAG
>JANNGY010000332.1:0-7337 GCA_031404095.1 Betaproteobacteria bacterium
AACTCCAGGCTGACAAAATGCAGGCCGGGTACCTTCAATCGAGACACGGCAAGCGCCGTCAATGGGTTTGCTTTTTTCGGCATGACACTCGAGCCTTTCCTCCGCCATCAAGAATACTCAAACAACCTACCCACCTTAAAAGGTGAGATTCAATGATACGCCGAGAAATGGCCCGATGTGAAGAAAAAGCAGTTCCCCCTATGAAAATACGGCCGAAAAAAAACGCGCCAGAGGCGCGTTTTCTTGAAATTGGCGGAGTGGACGGGACTCGAACCCGCGACCCCCGGCGTGACAGGCCGGTATTCTAACCAACTGAACTACCACTCCATAAACCGGACTGCGTGCAATAAAACGCGGTACTTGCTGCAACAAATTATCTGGTGGGTGCTGAGGGGCTCGAACCCCCGACATTCGCCTTGTAAGGGCGACGCTCTACCAGCTGAGCTAAGCACCCGAAGCCAGCTAGTTTAGCGCATCTTTCAGCGCTTTGCCAGCCCTGAACTTCGGGACCTTTGCCGCGGAAATCTTGATTGCCGCACCGGTGCGAGGATTACGCCCGGCACGTGCCTTGCGCTTGCCTACGTAGAACGTGCCGAATCCCACCAGGGTCACCATCTGTCCGCGCTTCAGGGAGACCCTGATTGCGGTCACCATGGCATCCAGGGATCGCTGTGCAGCGGCCTTCGAAATATCGGCGGACTTGGCTACTGAATCAATCAATTCGGATTTGTTCACTGGAGGGATCCTTCCTGAAATTTATTTTTGACGACACCTGATCGAAGCACGTTCAGGCTGGTTGGCGCTTGAAATGACATGCAATGGCAAGATTCTAATCCACTGCGAATAAGAAAAACGAGCATCTGAATCCAATAGTCTTTTATAGCAATATGGCAAACGGGGTGTCAAGCACGAATATCAATTTCTGCCGTGCAATATCGCGCTGGCCAAAAAAGCGGGACAAACGTGGGCCGTGCCTATTGATAAATCGTCTTCAGTGCTTGGTCACGACGGATGCATCTTTCACCGGCGCCGCGGCGGTCGCACCCGGCACGTCGACTGACTCCACCAGTGGAACAGGCAGGCGCTCCAGCGCTGTCTCCAGCACCTTGTCGATCCATCGGACGGGCAAAATCGTCAGGTCCTTGGTGATTTCATGCGGAATTTCCACCAGGTCCTTTTGATTTTCCTCCGGGATCAGTACGGTCTTGATGCCACCGCGCGCGGCGGCAAGCAGTTTTTCCTTCAGCCCGCCAATGGGCAATACCTCGCCGCGCAACGTGATCTCACCAGTCATCGCCACATCACAGCGGACCGGAATACCGGTCAGCACCGACACCAGTGCCGTCGTGATGGCCACGCCGGCGCTCGGACCATCCTTGGGCGTCGCACCTTCAGGCAAGTGGATATGCAGGTCATTTTTCTCGTAAAAATCCTCCGCAATACCCAGACCCTTGGCGCGGGAACGGACCACTGAAATGGCAGCCTTGATCGACTCCTGCATGACTTCGCCAAGTTTACCGGTGGTATCCACCTTGCCCTTTCCCGGCAATTTGGCGGCTTCGACGGTCAGCAACTCGCCGCCCACCTCGGTCCAGGCAAGTCCGGTGACCTGCCCGACCTGGTTGGCTTTCTCGGCAATTCCATATGAATAGCGGCGCACCCCAAGATACTTGTCGAGATTCTTTGCGCTTACCTGAGCCTTGCCGTCCTTCTTCTTGGTGAGTTGCGCCTTGACGACTTTGCGGCAAATTCGCGCAATCTCGCGATCCATGCCCCGCACCCCCGCTTCGCGCGTGTAGTAACGGGCAATATCGCGCAACGCATTGTCGGCGACATTCAACTCGTCCTCCTTGACGCCATTCGCTTTCATTTGCTTCGGCAACAGGTACTGGCGGGCAATGTGCACTTTTTCATCTTCCGTGTAGCCTGACAGGCGGATGACTTCCATGCGATCGAGCAGTGCCGGCGGAATATTGAACGAGTTCGACGTCGCGACGAACATCACGTCCGACAAATCGAAATCCACTTCGACGTAATGGTCCTGGAAGGTGTGGTTTTGTTCGGGATCGAGCACTTCCAGCAACGCGCTTGCCGGATCGCCACGGAAATCCATTCCCATCTTGTCAACTTCATCGAGCAGGAAGAGCGGGTTCCTGACGCCGACCTTGCTCATGTTCTGCAAAATCTTGCCGGGCATTGATCCGATGTAGGTACGACGATGGCCGCGTATTTCGGATTCGTCGCGCACGCCGCCCAATGACATGCGCACGAACTTCCGATTGGTTGCCTTGGCAATCGATTGTCCCAGCGAGGTCTTGCCCACGCCGGGCGGGCCGACCAGACAAAGTATCGGCGCTTTCAATTTTTCGACGCGGCTCTGCACCGCAAGATACTCGACGATGCGCTCCTTCACTTTTTCCAGGCCATAGTGGTCGGCGTCCAGCACTTTCTCGGCATTGGCGAGATCGGAACTTACCTTGGTTTTCTTCTTCCAGGGCAACGCGACGACGGTATCGATGTAATTGCGCACGACAGTCGCTTCCGCCGACATCGGCGACATCAGCTTGAGTTTTTTCAGCTCGGCTTCAGTCTTGGCGCGCGCTTCCTTCGACATGTGCGCCGCCTTGATTTTTTTCTCCAGTTCATCGATGTCGGCGCCCTCCTCGGTCTCACCGAGTTCTTTCTGGATCGCCTTCACCTGTTCGTTCAGGTAATACTCGCGCTGCGATTTTTCCATCTGGCGCTTGACACGGCCACGGATGCGCTTTTCAACTTGCAGGATGTCGATCTCGGTCTCGAGCAGGCCGAGCAATTGCTCGAGGCGCGAAGGGACGTCGAAGTTCTCGAGAATCTGCTGTTTCTGCTCGAGCTTCAGCGGCAAATGCGCGGCAATGGTGTCCGACAGGCGGCTGGCGCTTTCAATCCCGGACAAGGACGTCAGCACTTCCGGCGGGATCTTCTTGTTGAGTTTCACGTACTGGTCGAATTGCGCAAACAGGCTGCGGCGCATCGCCTCGACCTCGTTGTTATCGCCGTCACCCTGCGGGATCGGTGATACCTCCGCTTCGTAGTTCTCTTTCACATTCAGCACGCGAATGATGCGCGCGCGATGCACCCCTTCCACCAGCACCTTGACGGTGCCGTCCGGCAATTTGAGCATCTGAAGTATGCTGGCGACCGAACCGACATCGTACAAATCCTCGGGTGTCGGGTCGTCGTTCGCCGCCGACTTCTGGGCAATCAGAACGACGTTCTTTCCCTCTTCCATGGCCGCTTCAAGGGCCTTGATCGACTTGGGGCGCCCGACAAACAGCGGGATCACCATATGTGGAAACACCACGACATCGCGTAGCGGCAACAACGGCAGAATCGTGGTTTCGTCCGACTCAGGGGAAATACTCATGATTGCTTCCTTAAAAATACCAAGTGAGGGTCAATAACCGCATAGATGGTGGCATCGTCGCATTTCTCAAGCGACTCCGCCTAGACGGCGATGGCAAGGGGCAATTGAAACAACCTTCGCCTAAAAGCGACGGTTGAGGCAGTGACCGCGTTGCCACGGTCATTTTGACACTTCGAGGTCCGGGGCGCGAAGGAGGTTCGCGAAACAGGCTGCTAGGACTGTGCACCCGCCACCTTGGGCTGGTCGGAATAGATGAGCAGCGGCTGCTGCTCGCCTTTGATGGTGCCCTCGTCGACCACGACCTTTTCGACATTGCTCAGCGACGGCAGTTCGAACATGACATCAAGCAAGGCGTGCTCAATGATCGAGCGAAGTCCGCGTGCGCCGGTCTTGCGATCCAGCGCGCGCCGGGCGATTGCGCCGAGCGCGCCTTCGCGGAACTCGAGGCTGACGTTTTCCATCGCGAACAGCTTTTCATATTGCTTGGTCAGCGCATTCTTTGGCTCGGTCAGTATCCGCACCAGCGCCCGGACATCGAGCTCTTCCAAGGTGGCCACCACCGGCAGTCGACCGACAAATTCAGGTATCAGGCCGTACTTGATCAGGTCTTCAGGCTCGACATCCCGCAGCAATTGATTGCTGGCCTCGCGGTCCTTTCCGCTGCGAACCTCCGCGCCAAAGCCGATGCCGACCCGGTCCGTCCGGTTTTGAATCACTTTTTCCAGGCCACCGAACGCACCACCACAAATGAACAGGATGTTGGTGGTATCGATCTGCACAAATTCCTGGTTGGGATGCTTGCGTCCGCCTTGCGGCGGGACCGACGCGATCGTACCCTCGATCAACTTCAGAAGCGCCTGCTGAACGCCCTCGCCGCTGACGTCTAGCGTGATTGACGGGTTATCGGACTTGCGGGAAATCTAGTCGATTTCATCGATATAGACGATGCCGCGCTGGGCCTTCTCGACGTCGTAGTCGCATTTCTGCAACAGCTTCTGGATGATGTTTTCCACGTCCTCGCCGACGTAACCGGCTTCCGTGAGGGTCGTGGCATCGGCAATCACGAACGGCACATTCAACAATCGCGCGAGCGTCTGCGCGAGCAGTGTTTTTCCAGAACCGGTCGGCCCGATCAGCAGGATATTCGACTTTGCCAGTTCTACTTCGCCGTCCTTGGCGCCAGTCTTCAGGCGCTTGTAGTGGTTGTACACCGCCACCGACAGGATTTTCTTGGCCTGCACCTGGTCGATCACATACTGGTCGAGAATGTCGCAGATTTCCTGCGGCGTCGGCAGATCGCTCTTGGAGGATTTCGCGTTCGGGTCGCTTTGCGCTTCCTCGCGAATGATGTCATTGCAGAGGTCGATGCATTCATCGCATATGAATACGGATGGCCCGGCAATCAGCTTCCTGACCTCGTGCTGGCTCTTGCCGCAAAAGGAACAATAAAGCAGTTTTTCGCCAACTTTTTCGGTCATTGATACGCCCGTTTCAACCCTTGCAAACCTGATGCCACGTCAACCGCCTGGCCACCCGAATTACCTCTCGACGAACCCGCGGTAAATGTGCTTGTTTCAATGCCGGATGCCGTCAAATCTGATGGCGACTTTCGAGGATTTTATCGATGATACCGTATTTCAACGAATCCTCCGCGGACAGGAAATTGTCGCGATCGGTGTCCCTTTCGACCACCTCGATCGACTGTCCCGTATGCCGCGCCATGATCTCATTGAGGCGGTTTTTAAGGAACAGTGTTTCCTTCGCGTGAATAGCAATATCCGAAGCCTGCCCGCGAAATCCGCCCGACACCTGGTGAATCATGACCCGCGAATTAGGTAAACAGCAACGTTTTCCCTTGGTTCCGGCAGCCAACAAAAATGCCCCCATGCTCGCCGCAAATCCGGTACACAGCGTCGTCACGTCCGGCTTGATGAATTGAATGGTGTCATATATCGCCAAACCCGCGGTGACCGAGCCACCGGGAGAATTGATATAGAGCGAAATATCCTTGTCAGGATTTTCCGATTCCAGAAACAGCATTTGCGCCACAATCAGGTTGGCAGTGGCGTCGTTGACTTCGCCGACCAGGAATACCACGCGTTCCTTCAGCAGGCGCGAATAGATATCGAATGCCCGCTCGCCTCGCCCGGACTGTTCAATGACCATCGGGATATACCCGAGTCCGCGCGTCTCGTAGTAATCGCGGTCCGCGGGCGCCATACCGGTCAGGTCATGGGCATGTGACTGGAAGTCGCTGAAACCCCTGGTGCTTTTCATGTGCGGGTAATCTCCATGATTTCGTCAAACGATTGCGTGACTGTCGCCACTTCCATGGATTGAGCGGCCCATTCCACGACGTTATCTTCCAGCACCATCGCCTCGACTTCCGCCAGCCGCGACTGATCGCTGTAATACCAGCGAACCATCTGTTTCGGATCTTCAAAGCTCTCTGCGTGCTCTTCGACAATTGTGCGAATCTGTTCTGGCTTGGCCCTGAGATCGTTCTGCTTGACCACCTCGGTCAGGATCAGGCCCAGTTTCACGCGCTTTTCAGCGCGCTCGACGAACAATTCCGGCGGCAGCTGCAAATCCTTGGTGGTCATGCCGCGCGCTTCCAGATCCTTGACAGCCTGATCCTGCAAGCGCCCGACTTCCATGTCCACCAGCGAACGCGGCAGTTCCAATTCGGAAACGGAAGCCAGTGCCTCCATGACCTGATCCTTAGTTTTGGCCTGAATGCGCTTTTTCAACTCGCGTTCGAGGTTCGACTTGATTTCGGCGCGCATCGTGGCCACGTCGCCGTCCGGAACGCCGAGTGATTTTGCGAATTCCGCATCAACCGGCGGCAATTTGGGCGCGTTCACAACCTTGACGGCAACCGAGAACTGCACTGTCTTGCCGGCCAGCTCCGCCTGGTAATCGGCGGGGAAGGTCAGATCGAACGACTTCTCTTCGCCGCCCTTCATGCCGAGCAATGCGCCTTCAAAGTCCGGCAGCATGCGGCCTTCGCCCAACACCACGCCGAAATTCTCAGCGTCGCCGCCCTTGAAGGCTTCCCCATTCAGCGTGCCGCGAAAATCCACAACGAGAAAGTCGCCCTTATCGGCGGCGCGATCGGTTTTGTCGTAGCTCGCACGCTGCTTGCGCAGCGTGTCAAGCGTATTGTCAACGTCCTTGTCGGTGACGTCGGCGGCGGGCCGATTGAGTTTATGGCCGGCGAGCGAACCCAGTTTCACGTCCGGATAGACTTCGAATGTCGCCGTGAACTCAAACTTGTCGTCGGCGTTGCCGGAATTGGCCGGGGCAAAACGCGGGTACCCGGCGACGCGCAGGTTCTGGCCCTTGACCGCGTCGGCAAATGACTTTTGCACCGAATCAGACATGACTTCCTGACGCACCTGAAAGCCATACTGATTCGCAACAATATTGAAGGGAACCTTGCCGGGACGAAAGCCTGACATCTTGGCCGTGCGCGCAATCTGCCGGAGACGAGTGGTGATCTGCGATTCGATTTCAACCGCTGGCAGCGAAAGGATCAAGTTGCGTTCAAGACGGCTCGACGTCGCGGCGCTGGAGGTATTGGCTTGTGCTTGCATGAAAGGTCCTTAGTACATTGGCTACTCGTGCGATGGCAAAGATTGCCAGCCGTTTCGGCCGCAATCCTTGAGGCACGTTGAGGGCACGTTGAGCCTTCGCGATCGGCGATGTGACAAACGCTTCGGCAGGCAGCGAGCCGCTCAGCGCTGATCTCGATGCCGCGGCCCCAGCGAGCCGATTCTCGGTCTTTCCACCGAGCCGTCTCGAGCCCGGAAGCCTTGTTTTTCCGGCCTCGCTTTGAATGCTGCTTCCTCGAGATGATTTCAAGGTGCACGACCCCCAACGGCCGCCTCCACGCGTTGCCTTCAACTACGAGTGAGCAATGAGGATAGAATCC
>JANNGY010000333.1:0-2325 GCA_031404095.1 Betaproteobacteria bacterium
GAGATCGAGTTCGACTACCAGAACGATCGCAACGGCCGCCTGCTACCGGTCGTCACTTACGCGCTTGAGCCGGACAAGTTTTTCCTGACGAGCCCTGCGCTGGACTACACGCTGGTAGCTGTCCGCGAGCGCTCGGTCGATGACCGCGTCGATCTGAAGCTCTACGGGTGGAGCCGGCTGATTGAAAGCCAAGGCAAAGCGATGCTGGGCGAAGCGCTCAATATTGTCCAGCATCCCAAGGGCGAAGCCAAACAGCTCGTATTGCGCAAGAATGAGCTGATCGACCTGCCGGACGAGAACTTCGCGCATTACGTCGCCGACACCGAGCCCGGCTCGTCCGGCTCTCCGGTGTACAACGATCAGTGGGAGGTCGTGGCGCTGCACCATTCCGGTGTGCCGAGAATGAAGAACGGCAAGTACATCGCACGCGATGGCAGCGTCTGGAACGGGAGCGATCCGGACGACATCGACTGGGTAGCCAACGAAGGCATTCGCGTCAGCAGCCTGGTGCGCGATATCAAGAACCAGACGCTCGATGCGGCGCAGCGAAGGCTGCGAGACGAACTACTCGATACAGCTCCGCCCCATCCGCTCGAGGCCGCAAGGCTCGCAGCCGATGCCAGTGCCGCGCAGCCACCTGCGGCCGGCGCCACGCCTGCCCCAGCGCCCGCCGCCGCGTCGTTCTCGTCCGTCCCTCCGGGGTCGGCCACATGGACCATTCCACTGCGGGTCACGGTGAGCGTAGGCGCAGCCGCTCTGAGTGTCGAACCCCAGCCGATCGAACAGAAGGCAGCCGAGAAAAAGCCCTCCGAACAACAAGTCGCACCCGCGCCTGCGCCGATCCCTGCGGAGCCACCTGCAGCGCTCCGTGAGGCGCTCCAGGAGCTGGAATCTGCAACGACTCGGCCTTACTACGATGAAGCCCAGGACGCAGAGGCCCGCGCCCGGTACTACGCACGCATTACGCCCACCGTGCCACCACGCCTGCTCTACCAGCAACTGAACCGGCTCGTGACGCAGACTCACAAGAACCGGCTTGCCTATCAGCCGGGCACGCACTTGTATCCGTGGGTCGATTTGCATGAGGCCAGACCCAAACCGGTGCTAAAGAGCATCTACTCCGGCCGAGAATTCGATCCGCGCGAGTTTATCGAAGCGGATTTCCAGATCGAGCAACAGCGTCAGCGGGTGCTTGAGACGCTGATGCGCGAGGCAGCGCTCGCCAGCACCGCAGTCGAAGAGCGCCTGGACTTTCTCGAAGCGAGCATGCCGTTCAACTGCGAGCACGTCGTGCCCCAGTCGTGGTTTGGCAAGCGCGAGCCGATGCGCGGCGACCTGCATCACCTCTTTGCCTGCGAGTCGGACTGCAACAGCTTTCGCGGCAACATCCCCTACTTCGACTTTCCAGACTTCGAAGAAGCGATTCGGCAGGCGTGCGGCAAGCGCGAAGAGGGCAAGTTCGAGCCATCGGCCGGCAAAGGCGCCGTAGCGCGAGCGACGCTGTACTTTTTGCTGCGCTACCCCAAGGAGATTGCGCGTTCGAGCAAGGAGTACACCGAAGATCGGGTCGCGACGCTCAAGGCCTGGCACCGCAAGCATCCGGTCGATCGTTATGAAAAGCATCGCAACGCCGCGATCTTTGAAAAGCAGGGAAACCGCAATCCGCTGATTGACTTTCCCGCATGGGTCGAGCGCATCGACTTCCTGCAGGGCCTGGACCGTGGTGGGGCGCGCGACGCGCAACCTGACACTGGCCCGCCTTCCAGTGGCGCAGAAATCTCGTCGGGTGGCGAGATTGCGCCGGTATTTGAAGGGTTTGCGCTTGAGCTGGCCGAAGACCACAGCGTTTCGAACGCCAAGCGCATCGTTGCCGACGTTCTTGGGCAGCATTGGAACGTTCGGCGGTCGGAGCCTCGATGGCGCTGTAGTTCTCCCCTTTTGGCGCCGCCATGCCGCGGGTGCTGTTGACGAAGCCATGAATCAGCGCTTCGATATTCTGGAGGCTCTCCTCCTTCGGGGGGAGGACATAACGGTAATCGTCGGTCATCCAGCGGCCGGCCGGCATGTTGTCCAAAGCCTGCGAGACGATGCGCAGCGACTGGTGAATCTCCGCCATGCGCACCTGATAGCGCGCCCAGCAGTCGCCCCCCTCGGCAGTGGGGATGTCGAAGTCGAAACGCTCGTAGCCACTGTAGGGGATCTTCTTGCGCAGATCCCACTCCAGACCGCAGGCGCGCAAATTCGGGCCGGAGAGACCCCACTCCAGGGCATCCGCCTTGCTGATGGCGCCGACTCCTTTGAGGCGGGCGAGGAAGATTGGATTCC